>JBBRUE010000477.1:0-5908 GCA_038248085.1 Myxococcales bacterium
ACGGTCCGCTCGTCGGAGAGCAGCGCCGTACGGAGCACCTTGAGCACCACCGGCTTGTCCAGGGCGAGCTGGGTGGCCTTGTAGACCTTGCCCATGCCTCCCTAGCCGATCATCTGCTCGACGCGGTACTTGTTGGCGACGGTCTTGCCGATGTGTTCGTCCGGGGCAGCCACGGTCGTGGTCAGACTGTTCCACGGCGCGCCCGCGGGCGCCACACCGATTCCCAAACGAGATCGCGGCAAGAGCCATGCTATGCAGGCCCCCGTCATGCCTGCTGCCAATCGCCCCCGCGTCGCCGTCCGCGTCGTCCGCGCCGATGGAGGTCCTGAGTCCGTGATCCCCATGCGAGGGGACGTGATGCTCTGCGGCCGCACCGGCGATCTCGCGATCACCGATGATCCCTTCGTCGCCGACACCCAGATGCGCCTGTTCTTCTCGGGCGCGCGCCTCGCCGTGGAAGACGTCGGCGGCGGCAACGGCGTCTTCACCCGGCTGCGTGCGGAGCGCGAAGTGCCTCCGGGCGGGGAGATCCGGGTGGGCCGTCAGCGCCTGGTCGTCGAGCCGGTCCCGCCGCTGATGCCAGCCGAAGACGGCGCGACGGCCTGGGGCTCGCCCGACGCCGGGCACCGCTTCCGCCTGGTTCAGTTGCTCGAGGGCGGCATCCGGGGCGGTGCCTTCCCGCTCAAGGACGGCGAGAACGGCATCGGCCGCGAAAACGGCGACATCACCTTCCCGTCGGACGGCTTCGTGTCAGGACGGCACGCGGTGCTGCAGGTCGCCCCCGAGCGGCTGCTGCTGCGCGATCTCGGCTCGTCGAACGGGACCTTCCTGCGCCTGGGCGCGCCGTCGTTCGTCGACAACGGCGATCAGTTCCTCATCGGCCGGCAGCTGGTGCGCGTCGAGCTGAGCTGAAAAGACAGCAAGCCGGCCTCCCACTCGAGGAGGACCGGCCCGCTCACGTCGAACCCCAGAGCCGACTGCTCAGCCGTAAGACTTTTCTTTCTTCTCCTGCTCTTCCTTGCAGCGGATGCAGAGCGTCGTCACGGGGCGAGCCTCGAGGCGCTTCATGCTGATGGGCTCCTCGCAGCGCTCGCACATGCCGAAGCTTCCGTCCTCGATGCGCTGGAGTGCCTTCTCGATCTTCTTGAGGAGGAACTTCTCGCGATCGCGCAGACGGAACGCCATCGACTGGGCGTACTCGCTCGACGCCTGGTCGATCTCATCGGGGAGATCGTCGGTGTCGAAGTTCGACTCCTCCTCCATCGTCTTCCGCGCGTTCTCGATGATCGCCTTGCGGCTGTCCTCGAGGGACTTCTTGAAGCGCTTCAGATCCTTCTGCGACAGGTGACCCTTTTCGGACATGGCTCCTCAGCGGCTGAAAAAAGAAGGCGCGGTACTATGGAGATGGCGTGACGCAGAGTCAAGCCATCTTGAAATAAGCCTTTGAAATCATTTGCCTGATCGTAACATCCCCACTTCATGTCCGACACGAGTCGACTCGATCGGGAGTTCTTGAGGAGCGCGTTGACGCTGGCGAGCACGTCTGACGTCGACCACCTGCTGGTGATCGGCGACACGGTGATCTCGCCGGCTGACCTCCGAGGGCGCAAGTGCCGCAAGAAGTTGATGTACGCGGTGACCAACGAGGCGCTCGGCCAGGACCTGCTCTCCAAGAAAGAGAAAGCGATCCTCATCCCCGCGTACGACTACTCGCGCACCGAGCGCGTGAAGATGGCGGTGGTGTCGGCGCTGGCCCAGGGAAACTTCAAGGAAGGCGACTCGGTGCTCTGCCTGACGGGCCGCATCGGGCGCCACCTCGACACGATGATGACCATGCGCATCGGCGGGTCGCTGGACGATCGGGTGGCCATCGAGGGCGTGAAGCTGGGGGACGAGTTCAACTCGCAGGTCGTCGACGCGCTGATCCAGCTCGCGCTGCAGATCGGCCAGGAGGGCTTCGAGGGCCACCCCATCGGCACCATTCTCACCATCGGCGATCACAACGCGGTGATGGAGACGAGCCGGCAGCTCACCCTCAACCCGTTCCAGGGCATCTCGGAGAGCGAGCGCAACGTGCTCGACCCGAAGATCCGCGAGGCGATCAAGAACTTCTCGGTGCTCGACGGCGCCTTCGTCATTCGTGAGGACGGCGTGGTGCTGGCCGCGGGCCGCTACCTGTCGGCCAGCGACGAGAACGTGAAGATCCCCCTCGGGCTCGGCGCGCGCCACGCGGCCGCGGCGAGCATCACCGCGACCACCCGCTGCATCGCGCTGGTGGTGAGCCAGACCTCCGGAGCCGTGCGCCTGTTCAAAGAAGGCAACATCGTGCTCGAGCTGCACCAAACCGCCCGCCGTACCTGAAAGGCCGACACCATGGGGTTCATCAAGTTCGAAGTGCCCAATTCCCTGCCTGTCGAAGAGGCCCGCAAGCGCGTCGAGGCCCTGCTCGGTTATTGGAAAAGGAAGTACGGCGTGACCTCGGCCTGGACCGGCGACGGCGCGACGATGAAGGGCAAGGCGGTGGGCGTCACCATCGACGGCAAGCTCGCCGTCGAGGCGCGGCGCATCGCCGGCGAAGCGAGCGACCCTGGCATGCTGCTGCGCGGGCAGGCCATCAAGTACCTGACCCGAAAGTTCGCCGAGTACCTCGACCCGTCGAAGAGCCTCGACCAGCTGGTCAAGAACGAAGACTGAGCGCAACCGTCGAGCGAGGAACCCCTGTGAGCAAGACGAACGACGCTGAGGCGGATCTCCAGACCGTCATCAAGAACGACTCGAAGCCCCCGGTGGTGGACGGCCCCCTTCCGCCCTCGATCCCTGCGGTGCACGCCGTCGTGGGGGCGGCGCCCAAGCCGATGCCGCTCACGCAACCGGCCCCTGCGGCCCGCTCGGCGGGCTCGTCGCAGTCGCTGACGCCCGTGGCCGCCAAGGAGTTCACCAGCCCCGAGACCAGGGTCGAGGAGCCCGAGGTCGGCACGCGCATTCACCACTACGAGGTGATCCGGCTCCTGGGGCGCGGGGGCATGGGCTCGGTGTACCTCGCACGCGACACCCGCCTCGGCCGGCGCGTGGCGATCAAGTTCCTGCGCACGCATTCGAGCGACCTCACCAAGCGCTTCATCCTCGAGGCCCGCACCACCGCGTCGGTGCAGCACGAGAACATCGTCATCATCTTCGAGGTGGATGCCTGGCAGGGCATGCCCTTCATGGTGTTCGAGTACATCACCGGCAACACGCTCACCAAGTCGGCGCCCGAGGGGAAGGTGCTCCCGGCGCCACGCGTGGTCGAGCTGATCGTGCCGGTGGTGAAGGCGCTGGCCTACGCGCACAGCCAGGGCATCGTTCACCGCGATCTCAAGCCCGACAACATCATGATCACCGACACGGGCCAGACCAAGGTGCTCGACTTCGGCATCGCCAAGGTGCTCCAGGGCGACGATTCCACCCCGGCATCGATGCCCCGGCCGCGCGCCCCGAAGACCAACCTCGAGGACGACGACGACGAGGAACTGACGCAGCAGGGGGCGATGATGGGCACCCTCTCGTACATGGCCCCCGAGCAATGGGGCATCGGGGTGCCGATCGATCACCGCGCCGACATCTGGGCGGTGGGCATCATGATGTTCAAGATGCTGACGGGGAAACACCCGCTCGACCCGCTCAAGGGTCACCAGTTGATGGTCACCGGCATGCTCGACACGCCGATGCCCTCGCTCAAGAGCAAGTCGCACGACGTGCCCCCGGAACTGGCGGCGATCGTCGACCGCTGCCTGTTCAAGCGAAAGGAGCAGCGCTTTCCCGACGCGGTCACCCTCCTCCGCGCGCTCGAGCCGTTCCTTCCCGGCCGCTACGCGCGTGAACTGCGCATCGACGAGAGCCCCTACGCGGGTCTCGCCGCCTTCCAGGAGAACGACGCCAACCGGTTCTTCGGCCGCGGGCCGGAGGTCGCGGCGACCGTCAACCGCGTGCGCGAGCGCCCCCTGCTCGCCGTGGTCGGCCCGTCGGGCGCCGGCAAGTCGTCGTTCGTGCGCGCCGGCCTCGTGCCTGCCCTCAAGCGATCGGGAGAGAGCTGGGAGGCCCTGGTGTTGCGCCCCGGGCGCCACCCGCTCGCTGGGCTCGCCTCGCTGATCTCTCCGATGATCAGCACCTCGGCATCGATCGCCGACGAGCTCGCCGAGCAGAAGAAGCTCGAGGCGCGGCTGATCAAGGAGCCGGGCTTCGTAGGCGCGGTGCTCCGGGGCCGCGCGCGCCGCGAGAAGAAGAACCTCCTGCTCTTCATCGACCAGTTCGAGGAGCTCTACACGCTGGTGCCCGACGCCGACGAGCGGAAGGCGTTCACCGCCTCGCTCGCCGCGGTGGCCGACGATCCCACCTCGCCCATCCGCCTGGTGATCTCCATCCGCAGCGACTTCCTCGACCGCGTGCCAGAGGACCCGCGCTTCATGGCAGAGCTCAGCCAGGGCCTCGTCTTCCTCAACTCGCCGGGCACCGACGGGCTGCGCGAGGCGATCGTCGCGCCCGCAGAGATGGCCGGGTACACGTTCGAGACGCCGGACATCGTCGACGACATGATCAAGCACCTGGCCACGACGCAGGGGGCGCTCCCGCTGCTCCAGTTCGCGGCCTCCAAGTTGTGGGACGCGCGCGACGCGGCCAACAAGACGCTCACCCGGGTCGCCTACGAGTCGATCGGCGGCGTCGCCGGCGCACTCGCCAGCCACGCCAACGCGGTGCTCGAGAAGCTGTCGCCGCAGAACCAGCCCCTGCTGCGGGCGATCTTCCTTCGCCTGGTGACGCCCGATCGAACCCGCGCGATCGTGAGCATGGACGAGCTTCGCGAACTCCACACCAACCCGGCCGAGCTCCAGGGCCTGGTCGACGAACTGGTGCAGGCCCGACTTCTGGTGGTGCAGACCGGAGGCGGCGCCGCCACGGTGGAGATCGTCCACGAATCGCTCATTCACAGCTGGCCGATGCTCAAGCGCTGGCTCGAAGAGAGCGGTGAAGACTCGGCGTTCCTCGACGAGCTGCGCACCGCGACCCGGCAGTGGACCCAGAAGAGCCAGGCCGAGGACCTGCTGTGGCGCGGCGAGATGGCCGAGGAGGCGCTGCGCTTCCAGCGTCGTTTCCGCGGGACGCTCCCGGCGGTGCAGAAGTCCTTCCTCGACGCGGTGGTCAACCTCTCGGCGCGCCAGGCCCGGCGTAAGCGGGGGCTCACCATCGCGGCGATCGCCTTCCTCGCCCTGCTCGCCGCAGCAGCCTCAGTCGCGTTGGTGATCATCGCGGGCGCTCGCGCCGAAGCGCAAGAGCAGGCGAAGGTCGCCGTGCTCGCCGAGGCGGCCGCCCAGAAGAACCTCCTCAAGGCGCAGGAGAAGGAAAAGGAGCGGGCCGAGGCCGCCGCGCGCGCCGAGAAGTCCGCCTCGGAGCTCGCGGTCGCCCTCAACAAGGCGACCGAGGCCTTCGCTTCGGCGGAGAAGGCACAGAAGCTCGCCGAGGAAGCCGCGGAGACGTCGCGCCGCGCCGAGGCAAACGCCCGGCTCAACGCCAAGAGCGCGATCGAGGCCAAGGCGGCGGCCGAAGCAGCCCGGCGCAACGCCGAGCGCGAGAAGGCGAAGTCGGACAAGTTGAAGGGCGAGGCCGAGGCGCGCGCCAAGCGCATCGAAGAGCAGCTCGGCAGCTCGGTGATCGACGATCTGAAGTGAAGAGGGGCGCACGATGATGACGACTGGAAAATGGACCGCGCTGATGGTCGCAGTGGTGGTGGCCTGGCCCGCGTGGGCCGCCGACGAGCCTGAGCGCCCGTGGGCGAAGGGCGTGCCCAAGGACCGCCAGGCCAGGGCCATCGCGCTCTTCCGCGAAGGCAACTCGGCGCTCAAGGAGTCCCTCTTCCCCAAGGCCGCCAGCGCCT
>JBBRUE010000478.1:0-5895 GCA_038248085.1 Myxococcales bacterium
CGCTTCGGGGTCTTCACCTACGACGCGAACTCGGCCTCGGGCCCGCTGGTGGCGCGCAACCTGAACGCGGTCTCAATGCGCAACACCGCCACCCGGGAGATCACCAGCGTGCAGCTCGACACCGAGTCGCGCGCCCCGCGCGGCGTGCTCTTCGGCCCCGTGGAGACCAACCGCCAGCTCGTCGCGGTGACGCTCGAGCGCGGCGTGGCGCTCTTCGACGCGCTGCACCCCGACGCGGCGCCCCGGCGCATCACCATTCGCCCGCCGGGCAGCAGCTCGGAATCGACGGTGAGCGAGGCGATCTTCTCACTCGACGCGCACTGGCTCTTCCTGCGCGCGACGGCGCTCGACGACGTCATCGCCATCGAGCTGGGGCCGGAGATCGGCCAGCCGGTCTCGGCGTCGATCAACTTCGTCTCCGGGGGCCGCGGGCTCACCGACCTCGAGCCCGCACCGGCCGGCTTCCCCGACGCGGTGCTGGCGGTCTTCTCGACCACCCGCGAGGTGTGGCTGCTCGACGCGCGCGGCATCCAGGACAACGCGCGCAAGCTGGTGGCGACCGAGTCGATCTCCGCGGTCACCCCCATCGGCGGCACCAGGGTGCTGGCGTGGGACCCGCGGGGCAGCAAGGGCGTGGTGGCCTGGGACCTCGCCGACGGGCGCAGCGGCAGCTCGGTGCTCGACGGCGCCACCAACACCCCGACCGTGGTGCCCACCATGGGCAAGGCGGTCTTCTTCCATTCCGCGACGACCGCAGGCGGGCCCTCGCTGTCGACGGTGACGGTGGCCGACGAGACCAACCGGCTGCGGTTGCGGCTCCAGAGCATCCAGCTCTCGCGCCCGGCGCAGACGTCGATCGTCGATGAACCAAGCCAGCGGATGTTCTTCGCGGTCTCGGGATCGACAGCGGTGGTGACGCTCGAGCTGGGCACCTTGCGGCTCCAGGAGATGCCGCTCGACGTGCAGCCGACCGGCCTCTTGCACCTCACCTCGGGCGACTGGCTGGCGGCGTTGAGCAGCACCACCGAGACCTTCGGCGACGTGACGCTCTGGCCGGCCGAGGAGATCGACCGCTCGAAGGCGATTCGGTTCAGCGACTACCTGTTCACCGGCGATCTCGACCGGGCGGAGGCACCGTGACCATGCGCACGATTCTCATTGCGGCAGCGCTCCTCGTCCCCTCCCTCGCAGCAGCAGAGGTGCCGACGCTCTCGGCCAACCTCGGCTACTCGACGCAGGTCTTCACCGCGCGGGGGTTCGATCTGGTGAACGGCGACGACAACCTCCACCAGTTCCGCGTCGCGGTCGGGACGGGGTTTCAGCTGGGCTACGGGGGCATCGACCTCGAGGTCGGCTACGCGACCGGGGGCACGAGGTCGCTCACCCACGGCTCGGTGCCGGTGGATTTTGCGCTCAAGGGGCTGCAGCTCGCCGCGACGTACCGGGTGCCGGTGACGCCGTGGTTCAACCCCTACGTGCAGCTCGCCGGCGGGTACGACTGGGCGACGCTGACGTTGTTCGACGAAACACGGCTCACACAGACGGTGGGGCGTTTGTCAGGCGTGGGGCTGCTCGGGGTGCAGTTCGCGGTGAAGATGGGTGGGGCGGCGCCGACGCGTGTGCCGTGGTTGATCTTCGATCTCGGCGCCGGTGCGGTGCTGCGGCAGACGCCCTCGTTCGACGCGATGGGGCCCGCGCCAGTCGAGAAGCCGGTGCCCGATGCGATCGCGACAGGCACGGTGAACCTGGGCAGCGTGCCGCTCTCGGGCTTCACCGCGCGATTGTTGATCGGCGTCCGCTACTGAGAGGTCACTCCCGCCCTGGTGTCGAGGCGGGCGCACAGGCCCGTTGGTACGCCCGGTCGCCGGGTGACACGGCGAGCAGACGAGCGCAGGGCGCCACCCGCAGTGTTCGAAGTCGGAGACGGCCGTGCGATCCGCCGATGCTCCATCTCCCTGCTGCGCCGGAGGCCGGCACGGGCGGGTGTCGCTGAGGCAGCATTCGACGCGCAGCCGTGCTTGAAGCGCCGCGCCGTGGACACCGCGCCTCAAGCCGACACGTCGCTCAAGACGCTGCTGACGCTGGCGTGGCCGATCATCATCAGCCGCGCGAGCCAGACCGTCGTCGGTCTCTCAGACACCCTGATGGTCGCGCACCTCGGGGCCGCGGCGCTGGCCGCCACCGCCACCGGCGGCATGAACGCCTTCACCCTCTTCATTCTCCCGATGGGCGTGACGTTCATCGTCTCGAGCTTCGCCAGTCAGCTCTTCGGCAAGGGGGACCTCGCCGGCGCGCGTCGCTACGGCTGGTACGGCCTGATCGTCGCGATGGGCACGTTGGTGATCTGCCTGGCGAGCTGGCCGCTCATCGACGCGGCGCTGGAGCAGCTCCCGTACACCGTGGAGGTGCGCACGCTGATGGGTACGTACCTGCGCATCCGCCTCCTCTCTGGAGGCGCGGCCATCGGCCTCGAGGCGCTGGCCAACTACTACGGGGGCCTCGGCCGCACGCGCCCGGGCATGGCGGCCAACATCGTGGCGATGGTCTTCAACGTCGCGGGCAACTGGGTGCTCATCGACGGCCACCTCGGCGCCCCGGCTCTCGGCGTCGCCGGCGCGGCGTGGGCCAGCACCCTCGCCACCACCATCGCCTTCGTCGGCTTCTTCACCTACTTCGTGCGTGAAGGCCGCCCCGAGGCCCGCGCGAAGCTCGACCTGAAGGAGTTCGGCCGCATGCTCCGCTTCGGGCTGCCCTCGGGCTTCAACTGGCTCTTCGAGTTCCTCGCCTTCGTGTTCTTCGCCAACGTGGTGGTGGCGGGCCTCGGCACCCCGGCGCTGGCGGCGATGAACTCGGTGATGTCGCTCAACTCGGCGAGCTTCATGCCGGCCTTCGGGCTCGCCAGCGCCGGCGCGATTCTCGTGGGCCAGGCCATCGGCGCGAACCGGAAGGACGACGTGCCCGGCATCGTGCGCCTCACCGCCAGGACGGCGCTGGTGTGGCAGGGCTCGGTGGGGCTGCTGTGCCTGCTCGCGCCGGCGCTCCTCATCGCGCCCTTCGCCCAGGGTGAAGGCGGCGCGGAGGTGGCGGTGATCGGCGTGCGCATGCTGATGGTCTCGGCGGCGTGGCAGCTGTTCGACGCGGTGGGCATGACGGTGGCCGAGGCGCTCCGCGGTGCGGGCGACACCTTGTTCCCGATGGGGGCCCGCATCGCCCTCGCCTGGCTCGTCTTCGTGCCCGGGAGCTACCTCTCGGTGCGCGTCTTCGGGTGGGGCGACGTCGGCGCGACGTCGTGGCTGGTGGCCTACCTGGGGCTGCTGGCGCTGGTGGTCCTGCTCCGCTTCCGGGCGGGGAGCTGGCGCACCGTGCAGCTGACCTCCGAACCCACCGCTCCCTGAACCTCCGGGGCGACTGACTGGCTCTCTGAAACCGGAGCGGTTACATCGCGCCGAAACCACGTTTGTCCCCGAGAGGAATACCCGTCATGGGCGCCACCCCCGCCACTCCCACCACCGTCTCCACGCTCACGCTCACGGAATCGAACTTCGAGGAGACGCTGCGCAAAGAGGGCATCCTCTTCATCGACTTCTGGGCCGCCTGGTGTGGGCCGTGCCGCGCGTTCGCCCCGACCTTCGAGAAGGCGGCCGGCAAGCACACCGACATCACCTTCGCCAAGGTCGACACCGAAGACCAGAAGGGGCTCGCGGAGGCGTTCGAGATCCGCAGCATCCCCACCCTCGCCATCTTCCGCGACGGCATCCTGCTGGGGCAGAACCCCGGCGCGCTGCCGGCCGACGCCTTCGAGAAGGTCATCGAGCAGGTGCGCGGCATCGACATGGACAAGGTGAAGGCCGAGGTCGCCGCGGCGCGCGCGAAGCAGGAAGCCAAGCCGTAAGCAGGTGTAGGGTGCCTCCCATGGCCCGCCTGCTCACCGCCCTCGTCCTGTGTCTTTCCACCGCCGCGCTCGCCGACCTCACGATGGTCAGCGAGTCGACCAGCCAGGGAAAGGTGCGCACCGTCACCCTCTCGGCGAAGGGCGGCAAGGCGTACTTCGAGATGAAGGAAGCGGATGGCCCGACGCGCGTGATGCTGCGCGACGCCGACGCGAAGAAGATGTTCCTCATCGACCACCCGAAGAAGACCGTGGTGGTGGTGACCGAAGAAGACAGCAAGGGGCTCGAGGAGAAGCAGGCGCAGCTCCGCGCGCAGATGCAGGCGCAGCTGGCGAAGATGCCCCCCGAGCAGCGCGCGCGCATCGAGTCCACGATGCTGGGCACGATGGGCGGCGAGGCGAAGCCGCCCGACTTCACCTACGAGAAGAAGAAGTCGGGCACGCGCAAGCTCAACGGCTTCACCTGCCAGGACTACGCGATGAAGCGTGACGGCAAGGCGTGGGGCGAGGGCTGCTTCATCACCTGGAAGGACGCCGGCTTCACCGCCGACGAGTTCAAGGCCACCATGCTCCGCGCGATGCCCACCATGGGTGGCGCGGGCCCGATGGGGAACGCCTTCGAGGCGAACGCGCACGCGCCGGGCTTCCCGGTGTGGCGCACCGTGGTCGACGCGCAGGGCGTGGTGACCATCGAGACGACGGTCAAGTCGCTCAGCAAGACGTCGATGCCGGCGGAGAACTTCGAGGTGCCGAAGGACTACACCGAGAGGGCGATGACCGACGTGATGAAGGGCCAGCGCCCGGTGAAGTAACTCCCTCGCCCTGCGAAGCGGGGAGAGGGCCGGGGCGAGGGGCCGAACGAGAGCCGCTGCGACAGCGATCTCGTTGCGCGCGGACGAAGACTCGGCTCCGCTCCGCCCATGCCCAGGCGTGAACGAGCGGTGAGCGCGAGCCGTCGGTTGCACAAGCAACTCCCGAAGCTGTCGCCGCTGCTACGAGAGGCGTACGCGTCGTTGTGGACCGACCCGCAGTGCGACGCGTGGGGCCGGAGAACGAAGGCGCGCGAGGTGCTGGCCCAGGCGCAGGAATGGCTGCTGGTGGCTGACGACGCGCTGCGAGCTCCCGGCGCAGAGGACGTGCCCTACTCCCGCCAGCGCCTCGCGTGGGTCGCCGAGCTGGCCAACTCGCTGGAGGACGTGCTCGCGGGGACTCCGGCCGCGGGGATCGCCGAGGCGCGGAAGGCGAGAGACGCGGTGCTCGCGGTGGCCCGGCAGGTGCGTGCCCGCATGATGAGCCGGCTGGTGCTGCTGGTCGGCGGCAACGAAGCCCGCGGCGCTGCGCTGGCCATCGCCAACAAGGGCAGCCGCAATGCGGACGAGGTGGTCGAGAGCCTGCGGTTCCTCTCCGGGCTGTTGCGCGAGTGGCGCAAGGAGGCACGGCTCCGGTTGCTTGCAGACGAGATCGGGCTCGATGAAGGGCTGCTCGCCCACGCCGAAGAGTCGGCCGGGGCGCTCAAGCAGGCGGCGCTGCAAGCCGGGACTGGAACCGAGTACCGCGGCGATGGCCCTGCGGCGAACCGGGTGGAGGGCCGGCTGCTCCGGGAACTCCGTGCGCTGCAGCTCGCGCTGTCGGCGGCGCGCGACGAGGGCCTGCGCGTTCCCCGGCTGCGGGTTCGGCCGGCGCTCAAGTCGAGCCTGTCTTCCCGGAACGCGGCGCGCGACGAGGGAGAAGTCGAGCCCGGTTGACGCGCAGTGGGCCGGTGGTGACGCGCAGTGGGCCGGCGGTGACGCGCAGTGGGCCGGCGGTGACGCGCAGTGGGCCAGCGGTGACGCGCAGGGGGTCGGTGGTGACGTGCAGCGCGACGGTGGTGATGTTCAGTGCGCCGGTGGTGATGCGCAGTGGGCCGGCGATGACGCGCAGTGGGCCGATGAGGACGCGCACTGGGCCGGTGAGGACGCGCAGATCTCCCTCTCGCTGCGGAAGCGAGGAGAGGGGCGAGCGAGACC
>JBBRUE010000479.1:0-5881 GCA_038248085.1 Myxococcales bacterium
GCGAGCTCGTCGAAGCCGGACGCGAGAAGGTGCTGTCGGAGCCGGTCGTGCACGAAGACGGATCCGGTGGCCTCCGCCAGGCGGAAGATCAGGGCCCCGCGCGCCTTCGACGGGTCGAGGACGAGTTCGTCAAACTCGACGTCGAAGATGGGACCGCCCATGTGCACGCGGGCCTTCGAGCGGGCCATGTCCGCGGCGGCGATGGCACCGACGATGTTGGCCGCCTTGTAGTTCGTATAGACCTTGCTCTCGTCGGGCTCCCGGACGACGGCGTCGTAGTAGTCGATGTTCTGCACGCCGCCGGCGGCCATCGCGGCCACGAGGTCGTCGCGAAAGAGCGGGACGGCGACGTCGAAGATCGCCGGCATCGCGGGCCCGTGCTGATCGGACTTCGGGTTCAACGGCTCGAGGACGAACTCGAGGGGCTGCGAGACCGGAATCTTGATCTTTTCGCCGATGTCGAAGTCCGCGCCGTCGATGAAGGGCCAATCGGCCATCCAGCGGCACGGGTGGTAGGCGGCAAGACGGGTCAGCTTGAAATACATGGTTCGCCTCCGGCGCCGGATGGGGCGGCTGCGAGTATGGGCAGGTCGGCGTGCAGATGCACTCAGAAGAGAACGGACGAAGCGCCCGAACCGGGCGACGCCCTGAAGCGTCTGCGGAAGTGGGGTGATGTTGCGAATTCACCAGCCAACCTGTCCCTGGGCGTCATCACTGTAGGAAGCCTTCAGCGACTTGCGTTTCATTGGTGATTTCGCAACATCACACATACAGCATCCCGGGGCTCGCAGACGAAGAGTGGCCCTCGGGTTCAGGGCGGCAGCGTCGCGCGGTGGGTCGGCCACACGAACTCGGCGGTGAAGTCGCGCGGCGTCGGCGACCCGAAGCGCGTCGGTTGGGCGACCACGTCCGGCGTCAGCCGCCCTGCCCCGAGCGAGGTGATGACCTTGTCGAAGGTCATGCGCTGCACCACGCGGCACGTCGTGCCATCGGGGCACGTCATCTCGGCCGCGTCGGAGATCAACGCGCCGGCGGAGAAGCGCAGGTTCTCGTTGCCCCTGAGCGGCAACGTCTCGACCGCGCCGGCCGGCGTCACGCGCAGCAGGGTGCCGTCGTTCTGCAACACGAAGCCCCCCGCGAAGACCGCGCGCGCGTTGGTCGCCACCCGCGTCCACGAGCCCGCGGTCCCCAACGAGCCGTAGACCTCGGCGTCGGTGCGCACCAGGAAGCGCTGCTGCGACGCGTCGAGGAAGGTCAGCGGCGTCTCGCCTGGCAACCACGAAGCCGGCAGCGGGATGGCGGCCTGCACGACGACGCTCAACGTCGCGTCACCCGGAGCGCTCGCCCTGAGCGTACCCAGGGCGCCGCTGCGCTCGAGCACTACCACGCGGGAGCCGAGGCCCGGTACGATCTGCGTGCGCGCGTCGATCGCGCCTGGCGACAGCTCCGCGCTGACGAGGGGACCGCCGGAGAACACGTTGAGGCTGTCGACCGGGCACGCCTTCAGGAAGCGGCCTTCCGCACCGCACCCGTCACCGACGAAGCCGAACACCCCGCCGGGCCCAATCGTCAGCGCCTGCATCGGGGGCACCTGGCTCGACGACAAGGTCGAGGCATCGAGGGTGATCGGCAGCTGACAGCCGCCCCGTTGCGCGCGCAGGTCACCGGGGCCCACCGAAGTCCACACCACAGTGCCGCCACAGTTGCTGCCATTGCTGTAGTCCGCGACCTCGACGGCAGGCCCGGACAACAAGGGCGACGTGCCGTTCGACAACGTCCAGCTCAGCGGCGCCTGGCCATCGGGCACGCCCTGGGCCACGACCACCGAGTTGCTCACCCGGCGGAAGCTCCCGAAGGCCCGCGGCGCGGGGAACGTCGCGGAGTTGCTCGAGAGTCGGAACCCCCCGCTCGCCTCCTTCCACACCACGTCGGTCCCGAGGAGGCGCACCGAGTCACCGGCCGCGACGCCCGTCGACAGCGTCGTCGTCCCCGCGCTGTCACGGCGCGTCAGCACCCCTCCATCGAGCTGGAGGTCCACCGCGCCCCCCAGCGGAGTGTCGTCAGGAGCCACGAGCGCCGAGAGCAGCACGCCGTCGAGCGCCGCCGGGCCGACCTGGGCCGGCGTGTACGAGACGGTGAAGGTGGCGAAGCCCGTGCGGGTGCACTGCACCTGGTAGTCGCCACGCAGCACCGGAGAAAACGAGATCGACCCATCGGCGTCGGTCATCACCGCTTCCACCGGCTGGGGCGACGTCGTCCCGCGCAAGAGCGTGCAGCTCGTGTTGCCGTGCTCGGTCGCGCCCGGGCGCAGCACGTGCCCACCGATGAAGAGCTGGTCTTGCGCCATCACCATCGACGACTCACCGGGGAAGCCCCCGTCGAGCGCGGGCACGTCGACCGTCACCGTCCCGTTGTTGGACGGGAGCGGGATGCGCTTGAGGAAGTAGCGCAGCGTCGCGTCCTGGTGCTCATCGGCGAAGAGCTGCACCAGCGTCAGCACGTCGTCCGACAAGCGGTAGTCGAGGGCGTGGAGCACGCGAGGCACGCACGTCGCGCCGGCCTTCGCGGTGACCGGCACGTCGCCGCCGCAGGTGACCGGGGCCCCCTGGGCGAAGCCGATGATCGACCCGAGCGGCCCGGTCTCGCGCCCGGCGAAGCTGGCAGCCAGGGAGCCCTGGCTCATGAAGGCGCTGCGTTGGGGGTGCTTCGTCGCGACGAGGTACGCGGTGCCAGCGAGCTCGCCGGGGCTCACGCCGCGCGTGCCGGCCAGGCGGAAGACGCCCGCCTCGTGCCGCATCACCACCACCCCGGCCGTGGACACGAAGTGCACCGTGAAGGTGTCGAGGTCGCCCGCGAAGCCCCACGCCCCCACGAGCGAGGGCGCCGTGCCGCGACGGACGCGCGTGATCGAGCCCACCCAGCTGCCGTCGCCGTTCAACACGTCGGTCTCGAGGACCCCGTCGGTCGTCAGCCAGTACGCACGGACGCGCTGGGCGTCGGCGGTGCCCAGGCGCAGTTCCTTCACCTTCGGCGGCAACGTCACCGGCGTCCACCCGGCCCCGTCGCTGCGCACCAGCGTGTTGCCGTGCTGCACCACCACCACGCCCGGCCGCAGCACGCGCAGCTGGTCATCGATGGGGTTCCACGTCGAGGTCACGTCAGCCTCGGCGCGATCGCTGCGCAGGAAGCTCACCGTCTTCCACGCCGTGCCGTCGAGCATCGAGACCGCCAGGTAGCGGCCACCCGGGTTCTGCGGCTCGTGCAGGTCGATGATGACCGGGCTCACGCCGTCGCCGGCCACCTGGAACGCGGTGAGGTTCGGGTCGCCTCCGCTGCCGAGCACGGGCGCAGGGACGTCGCTCACCACACCGGTCACCGAGACCTTCTTCACCACCACGCGCGACGCGGTGACGTCGTTGGCGGTACCAAAGGGCCGGCCGCTGTCGAGCCCGATGAGCACGTAGACAGAGCCGTCAGCCGCCACCGCGACCCGGCCGCGGTTCTCGAGCACGTGCCCATCGTTCTTCAAGAAGGTGGCCATCGGCGGCGCGCGGCTGAAGGGCCGGTCGTTGGTCTCGAAGACGAGCACGCCGAAGCGCGGGTCGGGGACCGAGCCAGACTCCGTCGTCGGACAGCCGGCGAGCGCCAGCACCAACGCAGCGAACGAGAGCGCCCTCACGGCCCGGACCCCTGGTCGAAAGCAGGCACCAACAGCACCGCCTTGAGCGTGCCCTTGTTGCCGTACGCCTCCATGTAGACATCGACCAGCTCGAGCGTGAACTTCGACTCGGTCTCCGACACCTTCGTGAAGTCGCGGATGAGGTAGTCACAGTGGCCCTGGAGGGGCACCGGCTGCATCACGTCGGAGTCAGACATGAAGCAGCTTCCGCGGCGCCCGACGTAGGGGCGCCCGGGCAGGACGAGCGAGATGTTGTCGAGCCCGTCGACGAGCACCTTGTCGCCCTGGTGCCAGAAGTCCAGATCGAACCCCGCGCTCGGGTCGCTCGTTCTGTGGACCACCAAGCAGCCGTCGGTCTTGAAGATCTCGAACAGGCCGGTGCCCTCGGTGACGGTGCAGTCAGCGCTGCCGCCGTCGCACGCCGCGAGGCTCGCCATCACCCACAGCAGGAGCAGCGGTCTCACCGGGTCTCCGCGGCGAGGGTGTACGAGAAGAGCAGGCTCTCGTTGCGCTGCACGAGGCCCACGTCGTTGGCGTACCACCGGTTGACCTGCGTGCCTGCGCGCAGGTTGAGCTGCGCGAGGCGCGCTGTCTCGAAGGTGCCCGCGGGAACGGTGACGCGCTCGACGGCCTCCACGCGGTACTCGTAGAAGGGCGTGCCCTTCGCGTCGAAGGTCCGCCACGCAGTGCCCAGCCGCAGCGGCAGCCGCATCGACAAGACCGGGGCATCACCGAGGTCGGTGCTGTCGCCCCACGTGTACTGGAGCGCGTCATCGACCCCGGCGTACTCGAGGAACACGTCACCGTCGGGCGTCGCGTACACCAACACCTCGGGGCCACCGGTGAGCGTGGTGCGCCCGGTGTACGAGGCCTCCGCGAACTGCTTCACCTTGCCCTCGTCACCGACGAGGCCGAAGAAGTACCGCGAGCCGATGGCGTGGTTGATGTGGGTGACCACGGCCTCTCCCGTACCCTCCGAGAGGACGCGGTACTGAGAGGCGCCGGGCCCGCAGCCGGAGAGCACGACGAGCAGCAGGAACGTCGGCTTCATGGCGTCTCCCCCGCGAGCTGCTGCCATGTCGCGGGCTCGAGCCTCAGCGTGTCGTTGTCGAACCACACCGCGCCCCCCTTGAAGTGCGGGAACTGGAGCGTCTTCGTCGCGTCGTACGGGTGCCGCGCCGTCACGGTCCGCATGGTGAGGCCCTGCACGCGCACCACGCCCGCGGTGAAGTCACTGGCCCACAGCACGCCTCGGGCGTCGCGCTCGAGCTCGCGGCACGGCGCGATCTCCACCGAGCCCAGGTCAGCGAGGCGATACAGCCGACCGTTCGCGCACCAGTACGTTGAGCCTTCGCTCTCGAAGGCCGGGCCGTTGACATTACCCACCACCCCCGCGGGGACCGCGAAGGACGGAGCCTCAAGCGTGTCGGGCAGCGTGAGCACCTGCAGGCGGCCGGCGTCCTCGATGAGCACCTTCCCTGCGCCGAAGACGCCGCGAAAGTTGGTGCCGGTCACGCGCGGCAACCGCACGCGGGCCGAGGGCGACAAGCGCAGCAACTCCGGACCGGTCGCGGCGTTTACCAGCAGCGTGCCGTCGCCCGCCGGAACCCCGAGGGCACCGCCGCCGAGGACATCGGAGCCCCCGAGCTCTTGCGCGCCGATCTCGGTCTGGAGGCTGATCACCGAGGGCCCGAGGCCCCGCTGGAACATCACCCACAGGCCGCGCACCGAGGGGTCGGGCCTGACGTAGAGAAAGCTCGCGGAGTTCGGTGCGCCCATCGACGAAGGGAGCGCTTCCGCCGCCACGCCCGAGACGTCGATGCGCGCGACCTCGGCCCCGGTGGTGACCAGCAGCGACTCGTCGGACAACGGGAACACGCCCTTCACGCCACCGGGCAGCACGACGCGCAACGCGCCAGGCACGGGCACGACGTCGGGGGCGATGACGGAGAGACGCACGCCCCGCGCGATGTCCTGGCTGCGCGCGGTCACGCCGTCGACGGTGAGCACCAGCGAGGCGTTACGGGGGAGCGGCGCCGTCGCGAGCCGCGCGCATTGAGGCACGGAGGTGGCGGCGACCGACTTCACCTCCACGCCCGCGAGGGAGAACTGCGAGGCGGTGAGCGTCGTGGGGTCGAGCGGCTGCGTGAAACACACCATGACGCTCTGCGAAGACGCCGCGTGCGCGGTGAACGGAACGAA
>JBBRUE010000480.1:0-5873 GCA_038248085.1 Myxococcales bacterium
GTGCTCCGCGCGCTGGAGGGCGTACCGCGCTGCGAGCCCGCCCACCCCGAGCACCAGCAGGCCCAGCGCGATGGCGATGCGGTACGGCCACGTGCGTCGCCTGGTGGAGGGGCTCACGCGCTGGCTCCTACTGCCCCGGGCTCGCACGCGCGAGCGCGGACGCTCCCGGGTTCCGGCCCCCACGTTCCCGGGTGATCAGCAGCTGATCAGTTCGGGATGTTGCAGGGGCTGCTGTGGCACTTGTTGCACGTCGCCGGCTTGGTCATCGGCGCGCCCTCGGAGTGCTTGAACTTCCACACCGCGGTGTACGCGGCGCCGGTGGTGACCAGGCCGTTGCCCGCGGGCACGCTGTGACACTCCTTACAGTCGGTCGGGTAGAAGTGCTTCGGGTAGGCGCAGCTGCGGGTGCTGCCCTTGAACGACGGCGTCACCGAGGTCAGCGTGAAGGGCCGCGAGTCACCGGCCCCACCCGCGACCGTCGTCGAGTTGTTCCACACCGTGCCCAGGAGGTCGGTGCCCGCCTCGTGACACGCGTCGCAGTTGGTCTTCACCAGCGCGTTGGTGTGCGGGAAGCCGAACGCGCGACGCCCCCCGGAGGCCATCGTGTGGCAGGTGGTGCACGCGACGCCCGTGGCCACCGTGGGGTGCGGCAGGTTCGCGATGCCCGTCTGCAGCGTGTTGGCCGCCGTCGCCGGAGGCACCGGGATGGTGAAGCCGCCCACCGCGATGAAGGCCGGCATCGCCGCCGCGCCCAGCCAGTTCGGCGTGGTGGTGCTGGTGCCTGGCCACGAGTGGCACGAGCTGCAGTCGGGCGTGCCGGAGGTGTTGGTGTACGTCGAGTGATCGAACGCCGCGAAGCTGGGGCCCGGCTTCAGGGCGAAGTGGCAGGTGCTGCAGCGGCCGGTGGTGGTGTTCATCACCAGCGGGCTGGCGGCGGTGAAGTTGCGGTGGAAGGTGGCGATCTTCCACTCCACGCCCTGCACCCCGGCCGCCGTCGAGGTGCCCTTCTGCGTGTGGCAGAAGCTGCAGTCGTGGCTGGTGACGTTGACGTCGCCGTGGTTCACCTGGTCCTTCACGCCGGGCGAGACGCTCGACGTGGTGACGGTGCGCGAGTCGGTGGTGCCGGTGGGCAGGTTGTTGTTGGTGCCGATGACCGTGCCCTTGCCGTTGGTGGTGCCGTGGCACACCGCGCAGCCCGCGGGGCTCGTCACCTTCGCGTGGTACGAGGTGCCGCGGTTCCACGCGCTGCCGGTGGTCTTCGCGTCGGCCGCGTGACAGACCGCGCAGTCGCGGCTGGTGATGTCGGCGATGGTGTGGCTCATCCACTGCGCGCCGTTGGTGGCCGTGCCGCCCAGCGTCAAGGTGTACGTGGTGGTGCCCTGGGTGGCAGCCGCGGGCTCCGAGTTCGAGTGGCACTCGAGGCAGCTCGCCGGCTGCGGCGTCACGTGCGAGTGGAGAACCCCGGTCTTCCAGAGCGTCGCGGCGATGGGCAGCGTCGCCCCCTTGGCCAGCGCCATGGTGTGGCAGGTCTCGCACTTCTGGTACGCGGGCAGCGCGAGCTGTGGTGAGCGGTGCTTCATCAGGAAGGTGGTGCCGCTCGTCACGTCGGCCTGGGTGCTGGCGCTCAGCGGGTAGTGGCAGGTCACGCAGTCAGCCGGGACCGCGGAGCCGATGTTCGCGTGGTACTTGCCGTCGCCCCAGGTGGTGCCCGGGCTCTTGTGACAGACCATGCAGTCGATGCCCGCGACGCCGGTCACGCTCTGGCCGCCGATGGTCACCGCGCCGGTGAAGGTCGACGAGTGGTCCATCGGCTGCAGCACCGACGCCGACTTCTCGACGATGAGGTTTGGCCGCATCTGCTCGTGGCAGTCCTTGCACTTGGCCGTGGCCGGGAAGGTGATCGGCGCGACCGTGCCGCCCGGCGTGGCGCGGTACGTCGCCAGCGCCGCGTGGAACTTGCCGTCCTTGAACTCGGTCACCGTGCCGGCGGTGTTGGTGTGGCAGTGCCAGCAGCTCGCGTTGTCCGGCATGGCGACGGTCCCCGGGTTCACCTCCATGGGGATCGCGGCCGAGGTGTGCAGCATGGCGTTGAAGAACGTCGACTGCTGGGTGGTGACGCCGGTGACGAAGGTGTTGGCCGAGCGCGTCAGCGTGTACGTCGTGAGCGCGATGAACTGCGTGGGCGAGGTCACCAGCACGTCGCCGGGGTACGCCCTGCCGCCCTGCCAGTCGGTCAGCGCGACGTAGCGGCCGGCGGTCACCGTCGCCTGGTGGCACGCGCGGCAATCACCGGTGCCGTTGAGCGAGTGATCGAAGCTCATCACCACCGCCGTCGGTCGCTGCGTGGTGTGGCACGCGCTGCAGCTCATCGTCGCCAGCGTGCCCGGGCCGTGGGGAAAGTGGCCGCCGACCCACGTCTGGGTGGTGGTGCCGTGGCAGACCGCGCAGTCTTCGCCGCCGCCGTGCTTGATGCTCTGCGCGTTGGTCACGTAGTCGAAGGGCTTCTGCTGGTACGTGGAACTGGCCCAGGTCGCCGTGGAGGTGGGGCGCTCGGCGTCGTGACACGCGACGCACGACGCCGGCGGCGTGCTGCCCGCGCCGTGGAACTTGCCGCCGGTCCACGCGCTGGTGGAGGTGTGGCAGCTCGTGCAGTCACCCAGCGCCGTACCATGGTCGAAGGTCATGCCCGCGGGGAGCATGGCGTTGCCCGCGTTGAGCAGCATCACCGGCCGGGTGTTGGCGTGGCAGTCGAGGCACGAGCCGGGCTGGGCCTGGCCCGCCGCGGTCAGCGAGGCGTGGAAGCGGGGCCGCCCGCCATCAGCCTGGCCGATGTCCCACGCGGTGTCCGAGAGCGCGTCGGGGGTGCGGTGACAGGTCGCGCAGTCCTGGCCGACGAGGTGCGTGGTGGTGGGCGCGCCGTTGGCCCAGCTCACCGCGTCGTGGCGCATCTCGCCGGTCGGAGGCGTACGCGCGGGAGCGGTCGCCAGCGCCCCGACGAAGCCGATGGGCTGGGTGGGGGTGTGGCACTCGGCGCAACGCGCGGGCTGGGGTTCACCGATGCTGGCCAGCGACGAGTGCATCAGGCCGGGGAAGTAGACGTTGCTGTTCGCCTCGGTGTGGCAGGCGCTGCAGTCGTTGAGCACGCCCGCGTCGATCGCCATCGCGCCGTGGTTCATCGGCATCGGCAGCGTCTGGGTGAGCGGCGAGACCCGGGAGATGGTGGTCGCGGTGAACGAGGGGATCTGCGCGGTCAGCACGAGGTCCTTCGCCGGGTCCGACACGTTGTTCGGCGCGGCGCTCGCGGTGGCCCAGCTGCTGGTGACGTGGCAGCTCACGCAGTCGGCGGCGCCGATCTGCCGGTGGGTGAAGCCGTCTTTGGGGAGCGCGGCGAAGGCGTTGGTCTCGGCGTGGCACTCGGCGCACGCCCCGACGATGCCGGTGTGGCTGAAGGCGCGCTTCTCACCCGTGGGGTGGCAGCCGATGCAGTTCGCGCCGCGCAGCTCGGCCTTCAGGTCGGGGTCGCTCACCGCGCTGGTGTCGACGTTGAAGCTGCTGGGAATGCCCAGGTGGAGCCGCTGGGTGATCGCCTCGGTGTGCTTGTGGCACTGATCACAATGCACCTGCGTGAAGCTCTCAGCGGCCGGCCGGTGACACGAGTCGCAGGTGATGGCGCCGTCGACGCTCACCACCTTGCCGAACTCGTGCATCGCGCCGGCAGTGATCGGGAACCAGCGGTGGTTGGTCGCGTTCACCGGTGTCGGCGGCTTCGGGTCTCCGCCCGGCGTCGTGCAGGAGACGAGGTTCAGGACGGCGACGGACAGGAAAGCCAGGCGAGTCGTTGTCATGGAGAGCCCCGGAGCAGACCTGTTCCCGATTAGTTTGGCCACTGCGACAACACACTTTTCTTCCACGGCGGTTGCTGCTGATAGGGTCCGCGCGCGCCAGAAGCTCTGGTGCTGAGCGAGCCCTTGATCTCCCCTGTTTCCCCTCGTATTCGGCCTGCTCGCCCGTCGGCTGTGGGTGAAGGTCTGTCTTCGCCCCACGGGGCTTTGGTACCGAAAAAAATGAGCAGCAACCGTGTGGCCGTTTTCGTCGTCGCGAGGTCCGCGCGGCGGACCAGGGCAACCAGTCAATGAGCATCGATCTTCTTCTGCTGCTCGGTCTCCTCGTTCTCGGCGGGGGGTTGGCCTTCTTCATGGCCCGCACGCGCGCCCGCCGCGAGGCCATCGACACCGAGACGCTCGCCCAGGTGCACAAGGACGGTCGGCTCGAGGCGCCGACGCTCCACCCGGTCATCGACCCCGACAAGTGCATCGGCAGCCTCTCGTGTACCGCGGTGTGTCCCGAAGGCGACATCCTCGGGGTGGTCGACGGCAAGGCGGCGCTGATCAACCCTTCGGCCTGCATCGGCCACGGCAAGTGCTCCGTGGAGTGCCCGGTCAACGCGATCCAGCTCGTCTTCGGCTCGGCCAAGCGCGGCGTCGATCTCCCTGAGCTCAGCGAGGTCTTCGAGACCAACCGGCCCGGCATTCACATCGTCGGCGAGCTCGGCGGCATGGGGCTGATCAAGAACGCCATCACCCAGGGGCTGCAGGTCGCCCGGCACCTCGGGCCGAAGCTCAAGGGCCAGCAGAGCGACATCGACGACGTGGTGGTGGTGGGCGCGGGCCCCTCGGGCCTGGCCACCGCGCTGGGCCTCAAGGAGCAGGGCCTGCGCTTCCGCGTCGTCGAGCAGGACAGCTTCGGCGGCACCATCTCCAGCTACCCGCGCCAGAAGATCGTGATGAGCGAGCGGGTCGATCTCCCGTACTTCGGGAAGTTCGGCGCCCCGCTCATCTCGAAGGAGCAGTTGCTCCAGAGCTGGGTCGACGCCTGCCAGAAGGCCGACGTGCGGGTGAACACCGGGGTGAAGGTCGAGCGCATCGACGGCACCGACGGCGACTTCACCGTGATGACCACCCAGGGCACGCTGCGCGCCAAGAAGGTGGTGCTGGCCATCGGCCGCCGCGGCAGCCCGCGAAAGATGGGCGTGCCGGGCGAAGAGCTCGAGAAGGTGACCTACCGGCTCATCGACGCCTCGCAATACGAGGGCGCGCGGGTGCTGGTGGTGGGCGGCGGCGACGCGGCCCTCGAGGCGGCGATCCAGCTCGCGGAAGAGAGCGACGCCGAGGTGGCGCTGAGCTACCGCCAGCCTGATTTCGGCAAGGCGCGCGAGGCCAACAAGCGCCGCTTCAAGGAGCTGGTCGAGCAGGGCCGGGTGTTCGCCTTCATGGGCTCGAACATCAAGCAGGTCACCGCCGAGGCGGTGGTGCTCGAGAAGGGCGGCAAGCTGATCAACCTGCCCAACGACTTCATCATCGCGTGCCTCGGCGGCGAGGTGCCGACCGAGTTCCTCACCAAGATGGGCGTGGGGATGACCAAGCTCCACGGCGAGGCGCCCGGAGCCAAGGCGAAGCGCGGCAGCGCGCTGCAGGACGCGAAGGAGAAGAAGCACCGCCGCCTCTCGTTCGCGCTCTTCGTGCTCGGCGCCCTCATCGTCGCCGGGCTCTTCGTGGTCGGCTGGGACTATTACAAGCTCCCGCAGGCGGCGCGGCTCACCCACTCGGCGCACCGCTTCCTCAAGCCCGCGGGCCCGTGGGGCCACGGGGTCGGCATCGTCAGCACCATCGTGATGATGTCGAACTTCATCTACGCGGTGCGCAAGCGCTGGAGCCGTCTCAAGGGCGTCAGCACCATTCGCACCTGGCTCACCTTTCACCAGTTCGTCGGCTTCCTCAGCCCGCTGGTCATCGTCTTCCACGCGGCGTTCCAGTCGAAGAACCACCTCGCGACGCTCACCGCGGCCTCGCTCTCGGTGGTGGTGCTGACCGGCA
>JBBRUE010000481.1:0-5866 GCA_038248085.1 Myxococcales bacterium
CCAAGCCCCTGTACTACCAGCTGCAGGCTGAGCGCCCGGGGCAGCTGGAGTGGACCTACCTGCAGCAGGGTCCCGAAGTGTGGCGGGTGCGGGTCGGCCGCGCCGCCGCGTGAGCTGAAGGTATGGGCGGCGAGGCGAGAGCGACCCGGCTGCAGTGGCGGCGCCTGCCGTTGCTGCTGGTCGGTGGGGTGGCGCTGGTCGGTGGCCTCTGGAGCGGCCTCGCCCGCCTGGGGGCCGTGCCCGCGACGCTGAACCCGCTCGCCCACGGCCCGCTCATGGTGAGCGGCTTCCTCGGCACGGTGATCGCCCTGGAGCGCGCCGTGGCCGCCCGTGCCGCGTGGGCCTTCGCGGGCCCGTTGTTTGGCGGCGCCGGCACGCTGTTGCTGTTGCTCGGGTACACCAGCGCGGGCGCAGTGCTGCTCACCGCCGGCAGCGCGGTGGTGGTCGCCGTGCTGGTTCAGGTGCTGGTGCGCGCGCCGGCGCTGCACCACGGCGTGCTGTTGCTCGCGGCCCTCGGCTGGCTGAGTGGGAATGCGCTCTTCGCGCTGGGTCGGCCGGTGTTCGACGTGGTGGCGCTGTGGGTGGTCTTCCTCGTGGGCACCATCGCCGCCGAGCGCCTCGAGTTGACCCGGCTGCTGCCCCGGCCGAAGAGCACCGTGGCGCTCTTCGTGATCGCCCTGGGGGCGCTGGTGGTCGGCGCGGTGGTGGCGCAGGTGTCACGCGACGTGGGGGTTCGGATCCTCGCTGCGGGTGAAGTGGCCCTCGCCGGGTGGCTGCTGCGCTTCGACATCGCCCGCCACACCGTGCGGCAGCGCGGCCTGGTGCGCTTCATCGCGGTGGCGCTGTTGCTCGGCTATGGCTGGCTGGGCGTCGGAGGTGCCCTGGGGCTCGTCTTCGGACACCCCTGGCCGGGCCGCACTACGACGCGCTGCTGCACGCCACGTTCGTGGGCTTCGTCTTCTCGATGATCTTCGGCCACGCGCCGATCATCCTCCCCGCGGTGCTGGGCGTGCGCCTGCCCTTCCACCCGTACTTCTACGTGCACCTCACGCTGCTGCACGCGTCGCTCGCCCTGCGGCTCGCCGGCGATCTGTTGGGCCAGGAAGAGCTTCGTCGTTTCGGCGCGTGGGGCAACGTGGTGGCCATCACCCTCTTCGTGGGCAGCACCGCGCTGGCGACGGCGCGCAGGGGAAAGGCGCCGACGTGATGCGCTCCGACCCCAAGGGCACGTCACACATCTCGGCGAAGACGCACCGTCAGAAGATCGACCGGAACATCTTCGGCCACGCCTGGACCGGAGAGTGGACCGGAACGAAGCTGTGGGAGCCCCCTGATCACGGCTGGGCGGGCAGGTCGAAGCGGTCGAGGTTCATCACCCGGGTCCACGCCGCTACGAAGTCGCGCACGAACTTCTCCTTGCTGTCGTCCTGCGCATACAGCTCGGAGTACGCGCGCAGGATCGAGTTGGATCCGAACACCAGATCGACACGCGTGGCCGTCCACTTCAAGGCGCCCGTGCTGCGCTCGCGAACCTCGTAGAGACCGTTCGCGACGGGTGCCCACGCGTGGCGCATGTCGGTCAGGTTGACGAAGAAGTCGTTGGTGAGGACACCGACCCTGTCCGTGAACACGCCATGCTTCGTGTCGCCGTGATTGGTGCCGAGGACCCGCATGCCGCCGACGAGCACCGTCATCTCCGGGGCGGTGAGGCCCATGAGCTGGGTGCGATCGAGCATCAGCTCTTCCGCGCTGACGACGTAGTCCTTCGCCAGCCAGTTGCGGTACCCGTCATGAACCGGCTCGAGCACGGCGAAGGACGCCGCGTCCGTCATCGCGTCGGTCGCGTCGCCACGTCCCGGCGCGAACGGTACGGTGATCTCGAAGCCGGCCGCCCGGGCCGCCTGCTCGACGCCGACGTTGCCCGCGAGGACGATCACGTCAGCGACGCTCGCGCCCGTGGCCGCCGCGATGCCCTCGAGCACGCCGAGTACGCGCGTCAGGCGGGTCGGCTCGTTGCCTTCCCAGTCCTTCTGCGGGGCCAGGCGGATGCGCGCGCCGTTCGCGCCGCCGCGCATGTCCGAGCCCCGGAAGGTGCGCGCGCTGTCCCACGCGGTGGTGACCAGGTCGGCGATCGACAGACCGCTGCTCACGATGCGCGCCTTCACCGCGTCGAGGTCGTAGTTCTTCTGGCCCGCGGGAACCGGGTCCTGCCAGAGCAGATCTTCCTTCGGCACGTCGGGGCCGAGGTAGCGAGCCTTGGGACCCATGTCGCGATGGGTGAGCTTGAACCAGGCGCGCGCGAAGACCTCGGAGAAGTGGGCCGGGTCCTGGTCGTAGCGCTCCGAGATCTTCCGGTAGGCGGGGTCCTTCACCATCGCCATGTCGGCGTCGGTCATGATCGGGTTGTGGCGGATCGAGGGGTCCTCGACGTCGACGGGCTTGTCCTCGTCCTTGATGTTCACCGGCTCCCACTGCCAGGCCCCCGCGGGGCTCTTCTTCAGCGCCCACTCGTGGTTGAGCAGCATGTGGAAGTAGCCGTTGTCCCAGCGCGTGGGGTGGGTCGTCCACGCGCCCTCGAGCCCGCTCGAGACGGTGTCGCGCCCGAAGCCCTGGCCCGCGGGGTTGCGCCACCCGAGGCCCTGCTCGGCGACGTCGGCCGCCTCCGGCTTCGGGCCCAGCGCGCTCGCGTCTCCGTTGCCGTGGCACTTGCCGACCGTGTGGCCGCCGGCGATGAGCGCGACCGTCTCTTCGTCGTTCATCGCCATGCGGGCGAAGGTCAGCCGGACGTCCTGCGCCGTGCGGAGCGGGTCGGGGGTGCCGTTGACGCCCTCGGGGTTGACGTAGATGAGGCCCATCTGAACCGCGGCGAGGGGATTCTCGAGCGTCTCGCGACTCTCACCGGCGTAGCGGTTGGTCGCGAGCCACTCCTTCTCGGAGCCCCAGGAGGTGTCCTTCTCGGGATGCCAGATGTCCTCGCGACCGAACGCGAAGCCGAAGGTCTTCAGGCCCATCGACTCGTACGCGATCGTGCCGGCCAGGATGATCAAGTCGGCCCAGCTGACGCGGTTGCCGTACTTCTTCTTGATCGGCCACAGCAGTCGGCGGGCCTTGTCGAGGTTGACGTTGTCCGGCCAGGAGTTGAGGGGGGCGAACCGCTGGTTTCCCGTGCCGCCGCCGCCGCGCCCGTCGGCGACGCGATAGGTGCCTGCAGAGTGCCAGGCCATGCGGATCATCAGACCGCCGTAGTGCCCCCAGTCCGCGGGCCACCACGGTTGGCTGGCCGTCATCAGCGCGTGCAGGTCCTTCTTCAGCGCGTCGACGTCGAGCGTCTTGTGCGCTTCGCGGTACTTGAAGTCGACTCCCAGCGGATCGGTCTTGCGGTCGTGCTGATGCAGGATGTCGAGGTTCAGCGCCCGGGGCCACCAGTCCAGGGTCGAGGTCCCGACAGACGTGTTGGCGCCATGCACGACCGGGCATTTGCCGGAGGGGACGGAGGACTGCTTCGAATCGCTCATGGTGCGCTTCCCCTGGCTTTGGATATTCCGTTCGTCGGCAGCTTCAGTCTTTGGCTTGTGCGCCGTTGCGCGCCCAGGCGCAATGCTTCGCGCCTCGTCGGCGTTCTGGGTGACGGGTCGCGCCGGTGGTGATTGATCCGAGAAGGCCAAGCTGGTCGAGACGCACGAGTCGAAGGACACCCGCCTTGCTGCCCCCCGCGCGCTGGAGTTCGCTGGAAGCCATCGTGAGTCGAGTGTTGTTGCTGGGAGCGCTGCTGGCGGCCATGCGGACGCAGGCCGGGCCGAGCGCGACGCCCCTCGAACTCACCGACGCCGAGCGCACGTGGCTCCACGCACACCCCGTCATCCGCGTGGGCATGGACCCCGACTACGCCCCCTACGAATGGATCGATGGTGAGGGCCGCCGGGTCGGGTTGGCGCCGGACCTGCTGGTGGTCCTCGCGGGCTCACTGGGGATCCGCTTCGAGGTCGTCGAGGGCAAATCATGGACCGAGGTCCTGGCGATGGCCGAGCGGGGCAAGGTCGACCTGCTGACCAGCATCGTCGAGACGCCCTCCCGGGCGCGGTCCCTCGTCTTCAGCGAGCCATACCGCGACCTCCAGACGGTGATCATCGACACCGGGGCCGGCGCCTTCCTCGGCAACCTCAAGAACCTCGACGGCAAGCGCGTCGCCGTGGAGCGCGGCTACTACACTCAGGAGTTGCTGGCGCGAGACCACCCGCGCATCACGCAGGTGCCGGCGCGCAACACCCGGGAGGCGCTCGAGTTCGTGTTCGACGGCCAGGCCGACGCCTACGTCGGCGACCTCGGAACGGCCAACTACGCGATGCAGAAGTACGGCCTGACCAGCCTGCGCTTCTCGGGGCAGACGGACCTCGGCGGCCACCACCAGTTCGCGGTGACCCGGCCCAACGCGGCGCTGGCTCCCATTCTCAGCAAGGCCGTGGCGAGCATTCCGCCGGCCGAGGCCGACGCGCTCTTCAACCGCTGGCTGGGCATGCGCATCCAGTCCGGGGTTCAGGCCCGAACCGTGCTCACCGGCGGCGCACTGGTCGCAGTGCTCGCTGGGTTCGTCGCGCTCTGGGTCTACCGGCTGCGACGGGAAGTGCGCGCCCGCGAAGCGGCCGAGCACCGCGAGCAGGCCCGGTACCAGACGCTCGAGCTGCTCTCGCGCGGGGCGCCCCTGCCCGAGGTATTGCAGTCGATCGTCGCCACCGTGGAGCGCGACAATCCCCAGGTCTGCGGCTGCATCGTCGCGCCCGGGGTGCCAGGCGTGGTGCCGAAGGCGAGCGCGGGCGAGGTGCCGGGCTCCGCGGCCGTGTGGTCCGCGCAGATCCTCGCCTCCACCGGCGCCGTGAGGGGGACGTTCACCCTCGCCGCGCGCCAGGCCGGGTCGACCCCGCGCTTCGACCTGGCCCTCGTCGCGCAGGCGATCCGCCTGGCCGGCCTGGCCATCGAGACCAGCCTGTCGCGGGAGCAGCATCGCCAGAGCGAGACCCTGTATCGGTTGCTGACCGAGGACGTCACGGACGTGGTGTGGAAGACCGACGCGCAGCTGCGAGTGACCTACATCAGCCCGGTGGACGAGCGGCTGCGCGGCTACCGGGCCGACGAGGTCATCGGCCACCACGTGTTCGAGCTCTTCAACGAAGCGGGGGGCGGCGTGGTGAAGGAGCTGATGCGCCAGCGCCAGGGGGCCGGGACCGAAGCCGCAGTCCTGTCCTTCGAGGTCGAGCACCGCTGCAAGGACGGACGCCTGTTGTGGGCCGAGGTGCACGCCACGCCCGAGTTCGACGCCACCGACGCCCTGGTCGGGTTCCACGGCATCACCCGCGAGAACACCGAGCGGCGAGCGTTGGAGGAGGCGCGGGCGATCAACGCCCGGCTCTCGGCCATGGCCTCGCTGGTGGCGGGGGTGGCACACGAGATGAACAACCCGCTGGCGACGGTAGTCTCGGCGCAGAGCTGGGTGGCCGCCGAGGTGAAGGACCTGGCCGCAGCGTTTCGGGCCGAGGCCCCGGTCGACCGTGACGAGATCGGGCGCCGCACCCAGGAGATCCTCGAGGCGCTCGCCGAAGCCTCGCAGGCCAGTGAACGCATCGCGCACATCGTGAAGAACCTCGCGCTCTTCAGCCAGCCGGAAGGCGACCGTGCACCGCTGCGGCTGCTCGACGTCGTGGAGCAGGCCCTCGACGACCTGCCCCGCTCCTTGCGCGAGCGCGCCACCGTGCGCGTCGAGGCGCTCGGCGCCCCGATCGTCGTCGCCTCGGAAGAGCAGCTGCGACAGGTCGTCCTCAGCCTCGTCACCAACGCCCTGCAGTCCATCGCGGGCGCGGCGCAGGGAGTGGTC
>JBBRUE010000482.1:0-5862 GCA_038248085.1 Myxococcales bacterium
ACCAGTTCACCCTCAACCCCGGCAGCTACACCGCGACGGTCAGCAAGGCAGGCTTCGGCTCGGCGAGCGTGACGCGCACGGTGATCGCGGGCGCGCAGACCTGGGGCTCGGTGGAGCTCAACGCCACCGCCGCCACTGGCACGCTGCGCGGGAAGATCTTCGCCTACAACCCGGCCGACGCGGGGGACATGACGGTGGCGGTGAGCGGCGCGACGGTCTCCACCGCGGGCCACACGGTCACCACCGCGGGCGACGGGACGTACGTCTTCACCCTCGCGCCCGGCACGTACACCGTGGTGGTGACGAAGAGCGGCTCTCAGGCCAACCAGGTCTCGCGCACGGTGACGGCGAACGCGGTGACGTGGGGCTCGGTCGGGCTGTCGTCGACCTCGATGGCCGACACCCAGGCGCCGCAGGTGGCGATCACCTTCCCCTCGAACGAGGCCGCGCTCGACCTGGGCCGCATCGACCTCCAGGGCACCGCGTCGGATGATCGCGGGCCGATCTCGACGGTGCAGGTGTCGCTCAACGCCGGCGCGAGCACCGACGTCCCGGTGGTCAACGGTGCGTTCACCATCGAGGTGCAGCTCGCGCCCGGCACCAACACCATCGCCTTGAGCGCGACCGACGCCGCGGGCAACACGGGCCGCGCCACGACGACCGCCACCTTCCACGCCGGGGTCGCAGGCTTCGTGCACCTCGCCGGCGCGGAGCAGACGCGCATCGACGGCGCCACGGTCGAGCTCCGCGAGCCGGCCAGCGGCACGGTAGTGACCACGGTGCGCACCGACGCGAGCGGCGCGTACTACGCGGCGGTGCTGCTCGTGCCCGCCGACTACCTCGTGGTGGTGAAGAAGCCGGGGTACCTGACCGCGAGCGAGACGGTGTCGGTGCCGGCCGACGCCCGGCTCGCGCTCGACGTGGCGCTCACCGAGGGCGTCGACGAGGCGGCGCTGGCCGAGGTGACCTTCATCGAGCCCGTCGACGGGGCGACCATCACCACCGACACGGTGACGATCTACGGCGTGGTGAAGGGCTTCGACGTCACCTCGGTGGTGATCAACGACGTGGCGGCCGAGCTGCTCGGCGCGGGTGGCTTCTCGGCCACGCTGCCGCTGGTCGAAGGGGTGAACCTCATCACCGCCGTCGCCACCGGCACCACGGGCCAGACCGTCAGCGGGAAGCTCACCCTGCAGCGCAAGCTGCCGGGGGGCGTCAATTCTCTGCATGGCGGCAACGTGAAGGGCGGCTGTGGCGGGTGCTCGACCGGCTTCGGGTTCGAGCTCTTCGGGCTGCTGGCGCTGGTGCCGTTCTTGCGCCGCCGCTGAGGTCCCCAGGGGTGAAAGTCACCCGTGACAGATCGGCCGCGCCGGTCGCCCGTTGAAGGGGCCATGCTCCGAACGCTCCTGCTGGCCGCGCTGGTCTCTCTGCCTGCCTTCGCCCAATACAACGCCACCGCCGGCGTCAGCGCACCGAAGGCCGACGTCGTCGAGCGGGTGGTGAAGGACGCCGAAGGCCACGAGCGCAGAGAAGTCGTCCTCGTCCCCGTCGCGAAGGACGGCTTCGGCAACGCCGTCGGCTCGAAGCACGACCTCGCGGTCGATGGCGCCTTCACCGGGCAGACGGTGGTGGTGCTCCACTTCTACACCGGCGGCGGGTTCGACTTTCAGCTCCCCAGGGCGGCGCTGGGCGAGAAGGGGTTCTCGGTCTACCGCTTCATCGACACCGCGCCCTCGCCCGCGGAGCTCGAAAAGGCGCTGAGCAAGGCCAACCAGCTGTGGGTGATCTCCGGCGATCGGGTGCAGCTCACGCCCGCGCACGTGAAGGTCATCAAGAAGTTCTTCGAGGCGGGCCACGGGCTCTACCTGTGGGGTGACAACGCGCCCTACGCCCAGGACGCTGACCTCGTCTCCCGCGCGCTCTTCGACGTGCCGATGAAGTCGGACCCCTACGACGCCGGAGAGAAGGTCGTCGGCCGCCAGGTGAAGGTCGGCGACACCGGGCTGCTCGCGGACCACCTCCTCACCACCGGCATCGAGCAGCTCTACGAGGGCCACAGCATCGCGTTCCTGCCGAACCCGGGTGTGCTCAAGCCGCTGATCGTCGGCACCGAGAAGCACGTGGTGGCGGCGTACTTCGATCGCGACGGCAAGCGGGCCATCGTCGACGGCGGCTTCACCCGCCTCTACGTCCAGTGGGACACCGCCGGCACCGGCCGCTACGTGAAGAACGCCGCCGCGTGGCTGGCGAACTACGAGCGCTTCGGCGACGCGATCGTCTCGAAGAAGCAGTGAACGGGTCCCATCACCTCATGCGCGCGCTCCTCGGGGTCCTGCTGATGGCGGCGCGGTGGCGGTTGCATGCCGCTGGCGACCGCGATAGTTACTAATCAGTAAGTAACTAACCAGCTCGCGAGGTACCTCATGGCTCGACCCCAGCAGGTGACTGACACACAGATCCTCGCGGCTGCGCGGCAGTGCTTCCTCGCGCATGGCCCGGCGGTCGCGGTGGCGCGCATCGCCGAGCAGCTGGGCGTCAGCCACGCGGCGCTCCTGCAGCGCCTCGGGAGCAAGGACGAGCTGCTGCGCCGCGCCTTCGCGGTGGACGTCTCCGGGGTGATCGGCGAACTGCGGCGTGGCCCCACGGCCGAGGGCGAGCTGGCAGAGGAACTCGAGCGGCTGCTCGGGGCCCTGCTCATCTTTCTCCGCGGGGTGATCCCGGGCCTGATGGTGCTCAGGGCGAGCGGCCTGCCCCTGGGCGACCAGGCGGGGCGCGGCGAGGCGCCGACGCGTGCCATGCGCCGCGACCTCGCCGGCTGGCTGGGCCGCGCGAGCGCGCTGGGCCTGGTGGCGGAGCGGTCTCGCGCCTGGGCCGAGCTGCTCCTCGGCGCGCTCGAGGCGCGCTGCTTCAACGCCTACCTGGGCGGGGCGCGGTTCGTCGAAGGCAGCGATCGCGCCTTCCTCCGCTCACTCGTCCAGACGCTGACCGCCCATTCCGGGCGACCCGAACCGCGCCGGCGCGTGCCGAACGGCGCCCGAGGAACGCGATGACCGCCACCACCCGCCCGATCCTCGTCACCGGCGCCACGGGCAACGTCGGCCGCGAGGTCGTGCGCGCGCTCCAGGCGCGTGGCATCGACTTCGTCGCCGGCGATCGGGACCCGGCCCGCGCCCAGCAGGTCCTGGGAAAGGACGTGCGCGTGGTGGCGCTGGACTTTCGCAAGCCGGAGACGTGGCGCGCCGCGGTCGAAGGCGCCGGGGGCCTCTTCCTGCTGCGACCTCCGCCCATCGCTGACGTGCGGGAGACGCTCAACGTGCTCGCCGACACCGCGGTGGCCGCGGGCGTCGAGCACATCGTGTTTCTCTCGGTCATGGGTGCCGACAAGCAGCGCTGGGTGCCACACCACAAGGTCGAGCAGCACCTTCTCCAGGGCAAGGCCGCGTGGACCTTCCTGCGCCCGGGCTTCTTCGCCCAGAACTGCTCCGACGCGTATCGCCGCGACATCCGTGAAGACGACCGGATCTACGTACCGGCCGGCAGGGGCCAGGTGTCCTTCGTCGACCTGCGCGACGTCGCGGAGGTCGCCGCGCTGGCCTTCGTGGACCCGGCGCTGCGCAACAAGGCCTTCGAGCTCACCGGCGGCGAGGCGGTCGGCTTCAGCGACGTCGCCGCGATGCTCACCGCGGGCCTCGGGCGCCCGGTTCGGTACACGCCGGCCAGCATCATCGGAGCCCTGTGGCACCTGCGTCGGCGTGGCCTGCCGTGGGGCCAGGCGGGGATCCAGACCCTGCTGCACGTCGGGCTCCGCTTCGGCAACGGCGCGCCCATCTCGCCCGCCATCAGCGAGCTGCTGGGCCGCGCGCCGCGCTCGATGGAAACCTATGTCCGCGACCACCTCGACCTCTGGAGGCGGTAGTGCGCGCACGGGAACAACGCAGCGCGGGGGACTTGCCGTTGCCTGAGGACCCGCGCGATAAACGCGCATGCCCCGAATCCCCACCACGCCCAATGTCCGCACGTTCACCGAGACCTGGAGCACCGACTTCAAGACGGCGGTGACGAAGGCCGCAGGGAAGGACGGCCGGCTGACGATGGCCGAGGCACAGAAGCTCGCCGCCCGACCCGACGCCGACAAGGTGTTCGCGGACAACGCCATCAACTACCTCAAGGCCACCGGCAAGCAGTCGGTGAGCGTCGAGATCCTCGCGGCGTCGGCGAAGGCCTATGCCCAGCGCGCGGCCGAGGTCGCCGCAGGTCCCGACGGGAAGCTGTCGCTGGCCGATGGCGCGAAGCTCCCGGCGGATCTCAAGGAAGACTTCTTCATGCTGCGCGGCAAGGCGGTGCCCGGCACCACGCCTCCCGTTTCCGGCAGCGCGCTGGCCGCGGCGAAGGCCGCCCTCGAGACCGCCACCACCGACCTGTGGATGCCGAGCGAGACCGACGCAAAGTTCAAGTTCCTCACCGGCACCCAGCTCAACGGCGCGCCCATCACCGTCGACCTGGTGCGCGCGCAGCTCTCGGCCCAGCACGACGCGATGCTGCCCGACGTGATGTACGTCGACCCCGCCCGGGCCTCGCTCGCCGGCAAGACCCAGGTCGAGGAACGGCCCGCCGCCGAGTTCCTCACCAACCTCGCGACCAACGTCGACCCGAACGACCCTGCCTCCATCGCGCAGGGCCAGCGCTTCGCCCAGCTCAAGACGGTGCTCGAGTCGCAGCTGACCGACCTCAAGGTGTACCGCTTCGGGGAGATCGAGATCTCCACCTTCATCGTCGGGCGCACCAGGACCGGCGAGCTCGCCGGGCTGCTCACGGGCGTCGTCGAGACCTGAGCATTCATTGCGGCACCACCGTCCGTGGGCTTTCATGCCGCGGTGCGTTTCCTCTTCAGTGTCCTGATCTGCGCGGCCGCGGCGTGTGCCCCGGCTGCCGACCCGGCCCCGCAGACCATTCCCCCCGGCGCGATCCAGCTCAAGTTCACCGAGCTCCAGGCCTCGCTGTGTGGGGCTGAGGGTGTCGAGTGTGGTGGCGCGAGCCGCCCGCTGCTGGCCGGCGTGCAGGGCGTCGCCTTCTCGGCTGACGGCACGCAGGTGTCGCTCAACGTCGAGTTCTGGCACCTGACGCTGCGCTGCGACTTCGTCGGCTGCACCCAGGCCTGGGAGCGGAAGCCGAGGAGTCTCTGTTACGCGATCGAGGGGACGACCGTCACCCCGAGCACGACCGGTTGCCCGGGGGTGACGTTGCAGGGTGGCCCTCCGCAGCTCACGCTGGCCGGGCCCTTCGACGGGCTCACGGCCGATCACTCGTTGCGTCGCGCGGTGCTCGGGGTACCCAACGCCGAGTCCCCCCTTCTGCTCGGTGCGGGCGCCCGCCTCGGCACGAGCTGGCTGGGCGACCTCAGCGCCCAGCTCGTCACGCCCAACGCGTGGGATCTCTCGTTCACCGACGAGGCGGTGTCCACCCGTCAGCTCGCGGTCCTGGTGACGGAGGCCGGCCCCACGCTCCTGCTGCCCCCGCCCGACGGCGTGAAGCTCTCGCAGGGCCTCGTGCCGCAGGAAGAAGCCCGCGTGTTCTGGACCAACCAGGCCGACGACGTCTTTGCCCTCACGCTCGACGACTCGCTGCGTCTCGACGCGCGCCGGGTGCGCACCGCCCTCACGAAGCCCCAGGCGCACACCGTCGGCGTGCGCGAGGTCGGCGCAGACGTCGTCACCGCGGTCACTACCGCCTCGAGCACCAGCATCAGCGGCCTCTTTGCCGGTGAGGTCATCGAGGTCAGCCTGCTGCGCACGCCGAGGCGCGACGAGCCCGCCCACCCGCTGTACCCGTTCGTTCCGTTCACCGCGCACGCGGCGTCTTCGC
>JBBRUE010000483.1:0-5857 GCA_038248085.1 Myxococcales bacterium
ACCGTGGTCATGCTCGCCCGCGCCCGCGAGCCGTTGGCGCGGCTCCCCCGCGCGACGACGGATGATCTCGACCTGCTGATCGCCGACTCCGTCGCGCGCGCGGCGAGGCTCGTCGGGGTGAAGCACCTCGTGCACTTCGCGTTCGGTGACGCTGACCCCCGCATCCCGTTGCTCGAGCGCGCGGGCGTCCCGCTCTCCATTCTTCGCGGGGGCGGGCCCGACCCGGTCGAGTCGTTGGCCGCGTTGGTCGCGGCCGGCCCGGGCACCACCGTCGCGCCTTCACCCGCGTGGACCGGCGCGAGCCGCGACCCGAAGCCCCCGCGCTTCGAGACCTGCTCGGTGCAGCGCTACCCCCGGCCCGCGGGCTGGAGCGGGCTGGACCTCGCGCGCGCGTACTTCCGCTGGCTCCCCACTGAGTTCGCGCTGGTGAAGACCTCCGAGCGCGACGGCGTGTTCTCGATCGCCATGGCGGGCGTGCGCGCGCTGGTGCTGCGCCACGTGCCGGGCCGCTCGAGCGCCGACGTCGCGTGGCTCGAGGTCGCCGACGGAGCGCTCGCCCGACGCTCGGCCGCCCCGGGGCGCTTCGAGTTCCGCGTGTTGCTCGACGGCACGTCGGCGATGGTCTCGGTCATCGGCTACGAGCCCTCGCTCCCGTTTTCGCTGTACCGCTTCACCCAGGCCGTCCTCCACGAGCGCCTGATGCAACGCTTCGGCACCTGGCTCGAGACCCAGAAGTGAAGGTGCTCTCGACCTTCATCTACCCGGTGAAGTCGGTGCGCGCGGACGTGGCCACGCCTCCCCTCGGCGCCCTGCGCGTCGGAGCGGACGTCCGCGCGAAGTGAAGGTAGAGGAGACCCCATGTCCGACTGCCTGTTTTGCCGCATCGTCTCGGGGACCATTCCCGCCAAGAAGATCCACGAAGACGCGCTGTGCATCGGTTTCCTCGACATCAACCCGCAGGCGCCGCACCACGCGCTGTTCATTCCCAGGCGGCACCTCGCGACGATGAACGACGCGACCTCGGAAGACCGCGAGCTGCTCGGTCACCTCTCGGTGGTCGCCGCGAAGTACGCCCGCGATCAGGGCTTCAGCGACACCGGCTACCGCCTGGTGATGAACACCAACAGCGACGCCGGGCAGACCGTGTTCCACGTGCACCTCCACGTGCTCGGCGGCCGGCAGCTCACGTGGCCTCCGGGGTGATGGCCCGCCGCGTCATGCGGCCGCGGTGATTCTCTTCGGTCCCGGGGCCGGAGCCTGCGACGCTCCGCCGCCAATGGCCCACCTCGATCTCACCCCGAAGAAAGAAGTCTCCAGCTTCCGCAAGCTGGCGATCGGCACCTGGCAGACCGCGTACGACCCGACCGTCTACGGGACGATGCGCATCCGCATGGACAAGGCGATGGCGTACATCGAGAAGTTCCGCGAGGTGCACGGGGTGCGGTTGACCGTGACGCACCTGGTGGCGAAGGCCGTCGCCGAAGGGCTCAAGCGCTGCCCCGACGCCAACGCGATCCTCCGCTTCAACAAGATCTACCTCCGCAACCAGATCACCATCTCGGTGCTGGTGGTGCAGGCCGACCAGGGCGACGGCAAGGTCGACCTCACCGCCGCGCGCATCGCCGACGCCGAGAAGAAGAGCCTCAAGGAGATGGCGGCCGAGATGCAGGAGGCCATCGACAAGGTCCGCAACCGCAAGGACCAGGCGCTCGAGAAATCGAAGGGCACGATCGGGATGATCCCCTTCATGTGGATGAACATGTTCCTGAAGCTGCTCGGCTTCCTCATGTACACGCTGAACCTCGACCTCGGGTTCCTCGGCATGCCCAAAGATGCGTTCGGCGGAGTCACCATCACCAACGTCGGCAGCCTCGGCCTCGACATCGCGTACGTGCCGCTCGTGCCGTACACCAACACGCCGATCTTCATCGCCCCCGGAGCCGTACTCGACATGCCCGTCGTCGAAGACGGCAAGGTGGTGGCCGGCAAGGTGATGAGCCTCAACGCCAGCTTCGATCACCGTTTCATCGATGGCTTCCACGCCGGCATCCTCGCCAAGACGGTGAAGGAGATGCTGGAGAACCCCTACGAGAAGTTCGACGCCGTCTGACCCGAAAGGTACGCCCATGACCCCCAACGCCAACGTCCATCCCCCCATGCAGCAACCCGGCTGGTTCTCCCGCAACTGGAAGTGGCTCGTGCCCGTCGGTTGCCTGTTGCCCGTCATGTGTTGCGGCGGCTTCGGCGCGGTCACCTACTTCGGTGTCTCGAAGATGATCGCGGGCAGCCCGGTGTTCATCACCGCGCTCTCGAAGGCGAGCGCGAACCCCGACGTCACCGCGGCGCTCGGCACCCCGCTGGCACCCGGCTTCGGGGTGAGCGGGAGCATGAACGAGACGAACGGCAAGGGCACCGCCGACTTCTCGATTCCGCTCGAGGGGCCGAAGGGCAAGGGCACGATGAAGGTGGTCGCGCGCGGCACCGGCGGGAAGTGGGACTTCGACGTGCTGGAGGTCGAAGCGGGTGGCAAGCGCATCGATCTCCTCGGGGGTGACAGGGTTCCCGACGACGCGATGCCGCCCGACGAAGACCCGCCGACCGAAGACGCGCCGCCGGACGACGAGCCGCCCGCCAAGGAGTGACCGTCAGGTCTCGAAGGAGACCGGACGCCCGCCGGGGCTTCCGACCACGGCGCCGTCGCGCATCACGAAGCGGCCGCGAGACACCGTGGCCATCGGCCAGCCGGTCACCTGCAGGCCGTCGAACGGCGTCCACCCGCACTTCGACTTCGACCACGCGTTGGTGATGGTGCGCTTCGCTGCGAGGTCCACCAGCGTGAAGTCGGCGTCGTAGCCCGGGGCGAGCCGGCCCTTGCCGCGAATGCCGAACACGCGCGCGGGCCCGGCCGAGGTGAGATCGACGAAGCGCTCGAGGGTGAGCCGGCCTTCGTGCACGTGGTTGAGCATCAGCGGCACCAGCGTCTGCACGCCGGGCATGCCGGAGGGCGAGGCGGGGTAGGGCTTCTGCTTCTCTTCGAGGGTGTGTGGCGCGTGGTCGCTGCCGAGCACGTCGACCAGCCCGGAGCGGATCGCCTCCCACAGCGCGGCCTGGTGACGCGCCTCGCGAATCGGCGGGTTCATCTGCGCCAGGGTGCCGAGCCGCTCGTAACACCCGGGGGCCGCGAGGGTGAGGTGCTGGGGGCAGACCTCGAAGGTGACGAGGTCCTTGTGCGCCTCGAGCAGCGGCAGTTCCCCCGCAGCGGTCACGTGGAGAATGTGCAGCCGGCGCCCGGTCTCGCGCGCGAGCGCCAGCAGGCCCGCGGTCGAGCGCACCGCGCATTCTTCGTCGCGCCACTGGGGGTGCGCGGTGACGCCCTGGCCGGCGAACAGCGCCTTGCGCTCCTGGAGCCGCGCCTCGTCTTCGGTGTGGCAGGCGACGGGGCGATGTCCGCTGCGCAGCACGCGGCGCTGGTTCTCGGTCTTGTCGACCAGCATCGAGCCCGTCGACGAGCCGCAGAAGATCTTGATGCCCGCGCAGCCCTCGAGGACCTCGAGCGCCCCGAGCCCGTCGGCGTTCTCGTTGGTCGCGCCGACGTAGAAGGCGAAGTCGACCCACGCGCTCTCGCGGGCGCGCTGCACCTTCCACGCGAGGTGCTCGGCCGAGTCGGTGTTCGGCCTGGTGTTCGGCATCTCGAAGAACGCGGTGACGCCCCCGAGCGCGGCCGCGGCGCTCCCGCTGGCGAGGTCTTCCTTGTGGGTCAGGCCCGGCTCGCGGAAGTGGCAGTGCGAGTCGATCACCCCGGGCAGCACGTGCAGGCCCGTCGCGTCGAAGACCTCCTTCGCCTGCGAGGCGTCGAGCGTGCCGAGCGCAGCCACCTTGCCGTCGCGCACACCGACGTCGAGCTGCACGCGGCCCGAGGGCGTGACGCAGGTGCCGTGCTGGAGGACGAGGTCGAACATCTCAGGGCACTCCGGTGACGGAGATCATCGGGGTCTTCTGCTGGGGGAAGGCGGGCAGAGCGACCTGGTCGAGCATCCACCCGGCGACGTCGGCGCGGCTGATGGTGGCGCGGCCGGTGTAGCGCTCGGTGACCTTCACCTGGCCGGTGGCGGGCCCGTCGGTGAGGCCCGAGGGGCGGGCGATGAGCACGTCGAGGCCCGAGGCGAGGAGCTGGGCCTCCATCTTCTCGAGCTCGGCGTAGGCGGTCTTGAGGGCGGTCAGCGCGATCATCGCGCGGAAGACACCGGGCACCTTCTCGCGCGAGTCACCGACGCCGCCCGCGCTGATGGCGACGATGCGCTTGATTCCCTCGGCCTTCATCGCGGCGACCAGCGCCGGCGTGGAGCGCGCGAGGAAGTCGGGTTGCTCGGGCTTGTTCCACGGCGCGAGCCCCTTGATGCGCAGCCCCAGCGCCGAGAGCACTACGTCGGCCCCACGGATCGCCTCGCGGAGGAAGGTCTCGTGCGTGAGATCGCCGCGCACCACGTGCACGCCGGCGGGCGCCTGCCAGCTCGCGCTGCGGACGACCGCGGTCACCTCGTGCCCCCGCTGCAAGCCGAGGGTGACGAGGTGCTGCCCACAACCACCGGAGGCCCCGAGGACGGCAATCTTCATGCGGGCGTCTTATCCAAATCAGGCAATAGAGTGCGCGGTTCGTCGTGAGGGGGCAGATGCTTCGGGGACTCGGCTTCAGCTGCGCGCTCGTCTCGACGCTGGCGCTGGCCCAGGCGCCCGCCTTCTTCGACCCGCCCGCGTTCGACGCCCGCAAGCGCATTCACGCCACGCGGGTCGAGAAGGCGCCGGACATCGACGGCGATCTGAGCGACGAGGCCTGGCGGCTCGCCACGCCCAGCAGCGACTTCGTGCAGAACGAGCCGAAGCAGGGCGAGAAGGCCACGCACCGGGCGGTGGTGCGGCTCCTCTTCGACGAGGACGCGGTCTACGTCTCGGCCGAGCTCGAGCAGCCCGGCGGGTGGACCGCGTTCAACCAGCGCGACATGCGCCGCGATTTTCCGATGAACGAGTGCGACAACTTCACCGTCATCCTCGACACGCTGGGCGACGGGCGGAACGCCTTCAGCTTCTCGGTGAACCCCTTCGGCGCGCAGCGGGAGGAACAGGTCGTCGACGACTCGTTGTTCGAGCCGAACTGGGACACGGTGTGGCGCGCGGCCACCAGGCGCAGCGAGGCCGGGTGGACGGTGGAGCTCGCCATTCCCTGGAAGTCGTTGCGACACGGAGGCCCGGGCGTCGCGTGGGGCATCCAGTTCTTCCGGCGCGAACGCGGGATGAACGAAGACACGGTGTGGAGCCCCATTCCCCGCACCGTCTCGCCCTGGCGCATGCCCTACGCCGGCGTGGTCGAGGGCCTCGCGCCGCCGAAGCCGACCTGGCTGTCGCTGCAGTTGCGGCCGTACCTCATCGGCCGGCTCGAGCGCCTCAACGATGGCGCGCCCACGGTGGTGCCCAGCGGTGGTGGCGAGGTGTCGTGGATGCCGACGCCGTCGGTGGGCATCGATCTCACCGGCAACACCGACTTCGCCGAGACCGACGTCGATCGCCGGGTGGTGAACCTCTCGCGCTTCTCGGTGTTCTTCCCCGAGCGCCGGCAGTTCTTCCTCGAGTCGGCCGGCGTCTTCGCCGCGGGCATGCCGGGCTTCGTGCAGCCCTTCTTCAGCCGGCGCATCGGCATCGATGACGACGGCGCCTCGGTGCCGATCACCGTCGGCGCGCGCGGCGTGTACCGCTCGGTCGACCGGAGCGCCGGGGCGCTGGTGGTGAACACGCTCCCCACCGCGACCACCAACGGAGCGCTCTTCGGCGTCGCCCGCTACACCCACAACCTCGGCGAGCAGAG
>JBBRUE010000484.1:0-5854 GCA_038248085.1 Myxococcales bacterium
CAGCTCGGTCGCCGGCACCGAGCGGCCCTCGGGCAGACGCACCAACACCTCGAATTGCGCGCGGTCGTCGATGGGCAAGAAGCCCTTCTTCGCCGCCTTGCCCAACGGGACCATCGCCGCCAGCGAGGCCAGCGAGGCGATGACCACGATCCACCGGCGGGCCATCAGGAAATTGAGCAGCGCGACGTACGCGCGCTCGATGGGGCGGTAGAAGACATCGACGACCCGCTCCAACACCGTCTTGGAGTGATCGCCCGGCTTCTTCGCCTTGAGCCACCGCGACGCGAGCATCGGGGTCAGCGAGAAGCTGACGAAGAGCGACACCGCGATGGAGAACGACATCGTGATGCCGAAGCTTCCCAGGAATCGCCCGGGGATGCCGGCCACGAAGGCGATGGGGAGGAACACCGCGATGAGCGACAGCGTGGTCGCGAGCACCGCGGGGCCGATCTCCCGGGTGCCTTCGATGGCCGCCTGCTTGGGGTCCATGCCCTTCTCTTCGATGAACTTGAAGATGTTCTCGAGCACCACGATGGCGTCGTCGATGACGATGCCCACCGCCAGCGCGAGCGCCAGCAGGGTGATGGTGTTGAGGGTGTAGCCCTGGAGCTTCATCAGCGCGAAGGTGCCGATGATCGAGGTGGGGATGGCGAGCGCGGCGATGATGGTGCTGCGCAAGTTGCCGAGGAAGAGCAGCACGATGATCGCCGCGAAGAGCGACCCGAGAATGAGGTGCTCGGTGACCGCCTCGGTGCCGGTGCGCACCACGGCCGAGCCGTCGCGCTGCACCTCGAGGGTGTACCCGGCGGGCAGTTCCTTCTGCACGTCCTTCATGCGGTCGCGGATGGCGTCGACGACCGCCACCGTGTTGGTGCCAGACTGCTTGCTCATCGCGAGGATCACCGTGCGCTCGCCGTTCCACATGGCGCTGGTGTCGGCGTCTTGCACCCCGTCTTTCACGTCGGCGATCTCATCGAGGCGGATGCTGCGACCCGTCTGGTCCCTGACGATGATCGCGCGGAGCTCGTCGACCGACTCCACCCGGCCGTTGACGCGCAGCGTGTAGTAGTCGCGGCTGGTGTCGACGCGCCCGCCGGGGAGCGTGATGTTCTGCGCGTTGATCGCCCCCGCCACTTCGAGCGGCGACAGGCCCAACGCCTTGAGCTTCACCGGGTCGACCTGCACGTCGATCTGGCGCTTGCGGCCGCCGATGAGCAACGCCTTGCCCACGCCGCTGACCGACTCGAGGCGGCGGCGCACGACGCGATCCGCGATGTCGGTGACCTCGCGGACCGTCTTGCCCGGGGCGCGGAGCGCGATGAAGAGCACCGGCTGCGCGTCAGGCTCGATCTTCTGCACCACCGGGGGGTCGATGCCGCGCGGGAGCTCGGCGAGCACGGTGTTCACCTTCTGCTGCACTTCCGACGAGGCGACGTCGACGTTCTTCTCGAGGAAGAATTGAATGATGACCTGGCTGACGCCCTCGGCCGACGTGCTGCGGAGCTCGTCGATGCCGCTGAGGGTGTTCACTGCGCCCTCGATCTTGTCCGAGACCTCGCGCTCCATGTCTTCCGGCGAGGAGCCCGGCTGAATGGTGGTGATGACGACGACCGGGAACTCGATCTTGGGGAACTGGTCGACGCCCAGCTGCGTGTAGAAGACGCTGCCGACGACGAGGATGATCAGCGAGAGGACCGTCGCGAAGACGGGGCGCCTCACACACAACTCTGCGAGCCATTGCATGGTGGGTTGTCCGGTTGGTTCTTCGCGTTACTGAATCGACGAGCCGTCGCGCAGACCCGGCGGCGGCATGAGGATGACCTTCTCACCGGCGGCGAGCGGCTCGAGCACGGCGATGCGCCCGTCCTTCTCGACCCCGGTCTGCACCACCACCTCGAAGGCCTGGCCGTTGCGCGCCAGGAACATGCGCTTGACCGTGCCCTCGGCCTTGATCGCGGAGATCGGCACCGTGGGCTGCTCTTCTTCCCCGACGGTCAGGCGCGCCGTGGCGAACATGCCCGGGCGCAGCGAGCCGTCGTCGTTCTTCGCCGAGGCCTCGACGATCAGGTCGCGGGTGTTGGGGCGCAGCGCCGGGGAGACGAAGCGTACCGTCGCGGGGAACTCGCGGTCCGGGTACGAGGAGACGGTCAGGTTCAGCAGCTGGCCTTCCTTCACCATCGCCACCGCGGGCTCGGGCACGCTCAGGCTGACCCGCACCGGGTTCACCGCGAAGACGCTCGCCACGCGGGTGGGCGGCTGCACGTACTCGCCGACGTTCACGAACTTCTCCCCGATGATGCCGTCGAACGGCGCGCGGATGATGGTGTCGCCGGCGGCCTTGTTGGCGAGGTCGGCGTTCGCCTGCGAGGCGTTGGCCTGGTACAGCTGCGCGGTGCACTGCGACTTGAGGCGCTCGAACTCGCTCTTGGCGATCGCGCCCTGGCTGAAGAGGGTGTCAGCGCGCTCGCAGTCCTGCTTGGCGAGCTGCACCTGGGTCTGTGCCACCTGGCTCTGCGCGACGGCGGCGGCGACCTGGAACCCGGCGGCGCGCGAGTCGACCACCGCGATGACCTGGCCCAGCTTCACCGGCATGCCGCGCTCGACGTAGGTGTTGGTGATGCGGCCTGAGACGTTGGCGGCGATGTCCGACTGGCGATCGGCGAGCACGCTGCCGGTGAGCGTCAGGAACCGCGGCATCTTCTGGTGCTCGATGGTGCCGGTCTCGACCTTCACCGGGGCGAGCGCGACGAGTTGGGGCTTCTTGTCGCCCGCCTCGGAAACGGCTTCGGACTTCTTGCACGCGGCGAGCGCGAGCACGCAGAGCAGGAGGGTGTGGCGCATCATGGGGTGCTTCCTTGTGGGGGAGGTGGGGGTCACGCGACCTCCCGGTTCGTGCGCCGGGCCTTGACGGCCAGCGCCTTGCTGAAGAGGTCGACGACGTCTTCGAGGTATTCGCGGTTGCTCCGCGTGGAGTACTTGATCTTCGCGATGTGCGCGGTGAACGCCCGGGCCTGGACCGCGCCGAGAATCGCGGTGGCCACGCTCTCGGGCGCGGGCACGTCGGCGAGGCCCTGCTGGTGGGCCAGCCCCAGCCACTTCGAGATGGCCAACAACATGCGCAGCGGGTTCTTGTTCTTGCCCTCGAAGATCTTGTCGTGGGGGATGCCGCTCTCGCGCAGCGCGGCCACGCACGGCAACATCTCGTCGAAGAAGGCCCACAGCTCGTCGAAGCGCTCGCCCAGCTGCACTCGCAGGGGCCGCGCGTCGGGGCCCTCGAGGAAGCGTTCGATCAACGCCAGGTCCTGGGGGGGGCGGAGCGCGCGCAGCAGGAGTTCCTGCCGGTTACCGAAGCGCTTGAGGAGCGCAGGGCCGGTCACCCCCAGCTCGGCCGCCACCGCGTCGAGCGACACGTGGGCCCCGAGCTCCCGCACGCACGCACGCGTGGTGGAGAGGATTTGCTCGTCGGTGAACAACCGGGGCCGGGCCATTGCGGGTTGGTTAGTAAGTCATCACTAACTCCGTCGCAATGATCAGTTCGGTGACGCGCCGCCGTCCCATCGGCCGTCCCTCTCCATTCTTCCGGGAATCCAGATACTTGTGAGGTGACTGTCCCGCGCGTGAAGAAGTGTTGTCCCGGGGTCGGGATCAGGGTTTCGCGTGCGCTTCGGGGAAGGGGCGGGTGGCCATTACCGAGAACAGCGTCTCGAGGGCGGCGCGGCGGGTCAGTGCGCTCGACTCCGCGGCGCGGATGACGAGCGCCGGACCGGGAGCGGAAGGATCGGCGCCGTCGAGCACCACGGCGGTGCGGAAGGCGCGTTGCCAGGTGCCCGGCACCGGGGAGGCGCGCGCGTCGAGGCCCCGGTTGACGAAGTCGCTCGCGCAGGCGCCCTGGCGCCAGGCGGTGAAGTCGGTGACGAAGTCGGGGTAGTTCTCGCGGAGCGGCTCGCCGAGTTCGAGCAGCAGCATCGCCTCTCCCGCCGCCGCGCACCGGGAGGCCGGGGCGATCTTCGGGAGGAAGCGCGCGCGGAGCTGCTTCGGGACCCACGGGTGCCAGAGCAGCGCTGCGGCGAGCCGCGAACCGCGCAGCGACTTCAGTGACTCCTCGTTCGGGGCGAGGTCGAGGCGGTCGATCGCGGCCAACTGGGCGCGCAGCCGTTCGAGCAGCGAGAGCCCGAGGAGTTGGTCGCTGATCACCGGCCGGCCCAGCAGGGCCCGGGCGAGGGCGGTGACGTCGGCCGCCGCGTCCTCCGGCTTCCCGCTGCGGTGACCGGCGAGCAGGTGCAGGGTGACGAGCGCCCCGAGCTGGCGGGCGTCGATCGTCGGGACGTCCATCACCGAGGCGTTGCGCGGGTCGGGGTCGATGAACTCCAGCGGGGTCCCAGCGGCCTGGCTCCAGTCGTCGTGGCCCCGGGTCGCCGCCATCCACCCAAAGTCGCGCTCGACGATTGGCGCCTCCGATTCCCTGCGCAGCACCTCGTCGCCAAGCTTCTCGAGCTGCTCGACGACCGCTCCTCGCACGGCGGGGCCGAGCTCATGGCAGCGCGCGAGGTGCTGCTGCACCGCGGGCGACTGGCCGCTCCAGCGGAGCTGGCAGCCGAGCTCGACAGGGGTGCGCTCGCCGGTGACGGCCCACGGCGCAGCCGCGAGGAGGTCGCGTTCGAGAGCGTCGGCGTGCGCTTCCCAGTCAGCCAGGAGCTTCTTGCGCACCGGCTCGGCCTGGTCGTTGATCACGTTGGTCGCGACGGCGCGGATGCCGACCCACAACGCGACCGCGAGGCCGAACGCGAGGACGGCGAAGGCAATGCTGAGGCGGCGGAGGAGGCGGGGCATCGGCGCGCCTTCTAGTCCTTTTCCCGAAACACGCAGCCGGTTGGTGGGTCGAAAGGCTCAGCGCGCGTCGAGCACTTCGACCGAGCGCACCGCGCGCAGCGGAATCGAGCCGTACACGTGGGGGAACCGGCGGCCCTCGTGGTGCGCGTGCGGCTGGCCGTCGGGCGGGGCGGGGGCCTCCCGACGCACGTCCACGTCGAGCGCGGCCTCGTCGAGGGTGACCAGCAGCACCGGCTCGCTGGCGTTCGCGAAGTAGGCGCGGACGATGGCCTTCGCGGTCGCGAGGTCGTCACAGCAGTGCACGAAGCCGTCGATCGCGAAGCGCGCGGGGGTGTAGCGGCCGTCGCGCTGGCCTGCCTTCCACTCGGAGGCGAGGGCGAGGTGCAGCAGCATCACGGCTTCTGGAACACCGCGACGCGCTTGCTGATGTCGGGCTTCGCGGTGCCGTGGGCGAAGCCGGCGAGCTCACCCTCGCGCAGGGCCTTGAGCTTCGCGACGCGCTCCTCGGTCTTCGGGTGGCGCGCGTAGGTGGCGTCGGCGCCCGGCCCGAGCGCGACGAGGAACTTCTCGTACTCCGCCGCGTCGTAGCCGCTGAACGAAAGCAGGTGCAGCGCGGCGTCGTCGGCGGCGAACTCGTCGGCCTTTTCGTTGCCCATCGAGACGAACTCCATCAGGTGCCCGACGACGGTGGCGGTGAAGCTGGCGTCGGCGCGGTCGAAGTCGAGGTGTCCGTCGGAGGGGAACTTCGACGCGGACTGCATCGCCGCGCGCATGCTCTCGGGCACGCTGGACCCCGCGCTGGCCAGCGCCCCGCTGGCGGTGCGCGAGACCTTGCACTGCTGGTACGTCGACTCGCGGTAGCGCTGGAGCGTGTGTTTGGCCGCGACGTGGCCGATCTCGTGGCCGAGCACCCCCGCGAGCTGGGCCTCGTTGGTCATGCGCGCGAGGAGCGCGGAGGTGACGAAGACGTAGCCGCCCGGCGCACTGAAGGCAGTGGCCGTGTCGCTCTCGACGATGCCGAAGG
>JBBRUE010000485.1:0-5836 GCA_038248085.1 Myxococcales bacterium
GACGTTCACGAGCACGGTGAAGAACACGGGCCGCGCGATGAAGCGCCGTCCCGAGACCGTCACGCGCGACGGCACGCGCGCGAGGCGACCCACGCGGCGCAGCCGGAGCGAAAGCTCGAGATCTTCCATCAACGGCTGCTCGGGGAAGCCGCCCACTGCCTCGAAGGCCGCGCGCCGCACGAAGGGCGCCTGGTCTCCGTAGGGGAGGCTGGTGTACCGGCTTCGGAGATCTGCCAGGTGGAGCAGCGGCCCGAGCCACGTGGGTCTGTCGGCGACGGTCCAGGTCCGAAACGCGCCCCCGACGGTCTCGGAAGAGACGAGCGCCTCGACCACGCGGGCCGCGGCGTCAGCTGGGAGCCCGACGTCAGCGTGGAGAAAGAGGAGGACGTCCCCGCGCGCGTCCCGGGCACCCGCGTTCATTTGCGCGGCGCGGCCGCGGGGAGCGCTCAGCGCGCGAACGTTCGCCAGCTCCGGAATGCGTCGCAGGGTGTCGTCGGTGCTGCCTCCATCGGCGACGATCACCTCGTCGACGCCAGGCAGCGACGCCGTCCGCCGGACCTGCTGCTCGATGACCTGCTGCTCATTGAGCGTGGGGATGATGACGGACAGGCGCATCGGGGGTCATCGTAGCTGCAGCGAGGCGAGGGCTTCGGCCGTTCTCGGCGCGGTGACGTCTCCCTGCGCGAGGGCGCGCTGCAGTCGCTGCAGGTCGGGCAGCTCGTCGACATCAAACCAGCGCGGAAGGATCGCCACCGAGAGCCCGCGCGATGCGAGCCGGGTCTTCGTCGCCTCGAAGGTCGCCGGCGTGCTCCAGGGCAGGCCACTCAGCAGCCCGGGCTCCAGGCGCCGCAGGCCCAGGAGGTAGTAGCCGCCGTCTTCAGCTGGTCCGAGCACTGCGTCGTGATCAACGAGCGCGGCTCGCGCGGCCTCGACCAACGACAGGGGAAGACCGGGGCTGTCGGCGCCCAGCGCGATGAACCACGGCGCGAGCGCCAGAGCACGCGCCGCGACGCGCTCCATGCGGGCGCCGAGATCGCCCTCACCCTGCAGCCACACCTCCGCGTCGCTCAAGCCGAAGGGCGCCAGCGCCTCTGCGGTCGACGCGAGCACGCGCCGAACGTGAGGCACCTGACCGACTGCGGCCCACGTGTCGGCGAAGAAGGCCCTGGCCAACGCCGCGGCCGCCTCGGGCCCGATGGCGACCGACAAGCGCGTCTTCACCTCGCCCGCACGGGGCGGCTTGGCGAAGACAGCGATGACACCAGGTGGAGCGTTCACGCGCGCGGGCTCACCGGGCGCGTCGCTCGATGCGTGGCGCACGTCAAGCAGTCTCCCCGCGCCGTGATTCGCTACGGTCCGCGTGAAACGCGCCGTGGTATGCGACCGGCATGAGCGCAGGACAGGACGGCGCGAGGGACACGGCGCTGCTCGAGCGGCTCCTCGCCCGGGACGAAGGCGCCTTCCTCGAGTTCGTCGAACGCCACCATGCCGGCCTGCTGCGCGTCGCCCAGAGCTTCGTGCGGACGACCTCGGCCGCGGAGGAGGTGGTGCAGGAGACCTGGCGTGCCTTCATCGAGGGCCTCCCGACCTTCCAACAGCGTGCGTCACTCAAGACGTTCCTCTATCGCATCCTCGCGAACCAGGCGCGCACCCGTGCGGTCCGCGATCAACGCACGAGCGCGATGTCGGACCTCGAGCGCGACGACGACGAGGAGTCGCCGCTTGCGGATCGCTTCGGAACCGAGGGGAACTGGCTCGCACCGCCAACGGCGTGGTCCGCGCAGACGGCCGACGCGATCCTCGAGCGGAAACAGGCGATGGCGGTTCTGCAGCAAGCCATGGAACGACTGCCGGAGCGGCAACGGTCGATCATCCAGCTGCGCGACGTCGAAGGACTCCCGGCAGAAGAGGTCTGCCAGCTCCTCGGGGTCAGCGAAGTTCACCAGCGCGTCCTCCTCCACCGCGCACGCACGAAGCTGCGCGCTGCGCTCGAGGGTCACTTTCGTGGGTGACGCAGCCTGAGCTGCCGCCAGGTCACCGAGTTCGTCACGTCTGCGCGAGAGGCGCACCCTTCGAAGCTGGCTCCCGTGCGGAGCTGGATGAGCGTCAGCCTGCGGTCGCGCCCCCGCAACTCGAGCCCGCGCCCGCGGTGCACCCGAAGCAGTGACGGCGGACGACGACGTCCCGCCTCGCGAGCACGGCCGCATCGAAGTCGCGAAGGTGGCGCACGGGCCCATCGACGTTGAGTTCGAGCATCTGGTTGAAGTCGCAGTCGAAGAGCCGACCGTCCCAGCCGACCGACAACGTGTTGCGGCACATGACGCCCGCGGCGGCACTGGGGTTGAACGCGCCGACCAGCTGCTGGAGGTACGCCTCGAGGTTCCCCGACATCTGAAGCCATTCCAGGTAACGGCTGATGGGCATGTTGGTGATGGCGAAGAGCGCGTCGAAGACGACGCCGTGGTTTTTCTCCAGCTCCCGCTGCCACTCGGCCTGGAGGCTCGACTGGTTGGCCGGCAGGAAAGCCCCGACCGGGTTGGTGACCAGCACGAGACGCAGACCTGACTTCCCGTCCCCGTACCCCACGGCGTTGAGCCGCTTCAGGGCTGAGAGGGAGCGCTGGAACACGCCCTCCCCGCGCTGACGATCCGTCGAAAGCGCGCGGTAGTGCGGCAGCGAGCACACCACCTCGACGCGGTGCTTCGCGTAGAAGTCGACGAGGTCGCGGTGAGGGCCCGTCTCGAGGATGGTGAGGTTGGACCGCACCATCACGTGACAACCCCGCGCGCGGAGCTGATCGACGAGCCAGCGGAAGTCCGGGTTCATCTCCGGCGCGCCCCCGGTGAGGTCGAGGGTGCGCACGGCGCTGCGGTCGACCGCGGCGAGGCAGTGCTCCATCGTCTCCCGCGACATGATCTCGGTTCGATCGGGCCCTGCGTCGACGTGGCAGTGGCGACAGGTCTGGTTGCACATCTTGCCGAGGTTGAGCTGGAGGATCTCCAGCTTCGTCGGCTTGAGCGGCCACAGCCCTGCGCGCGCGAGCGCCGCCGGGAACTCCGTCGGCAGCGGCACCGCCTCCAGCGTCGCGAGTTGATGCTTCGCCTCCGCCAGGGGCGCCCGACGCGACAAGAGGCTCGGCAACGTCGTCATGACTACATCCCCACCTTGGTCGCGTGGTTTCGCATCTGGACGCCGTGGACGAGCGATGCCCCTCCGCGGATCGCGGCAGCCACGTGTACGGCCTCGGTCATCTGGTCGAGGTCGGCCCCCTTCTCGAGGCCGTCCTTCGTGTACGCGTCGATGCAGTACGGGCATTGAACCGTGTGCGCTACCGCGAGGGCGATGAGCGACTTCTCGCGAGCCGAGAGCGCCCCGTCGGCGAAGACCGCGCCGTACCAATCGAAGAACTTCTTCGCGAGCTCTGGCCGGTTCTCTCCGATGGTGGAGAACTTTCCGAGATCCGCTGAGTGGTAGTACCCGTCGTGTGAATCGTGGCCCATGACTGCTCCTTGAAGTGAAGACGCACTGAGCGCCGGTGAAAGTGCCACCCTTGTCCCTGCCCTGGTTGGCGAACCGCGCCCCTGCCCGCTTCGGGTGGTTCAGTCCAGGAAGGAGCCCAGACGTTACACAGGCAATTCCGTTGTAACGCGAGCCGAGGTCGCGAGACTGAGGGGGGCCCGCCGTGGGGCCGGAAGGTGCGTGATGCTCAGCTGTCGCGAAATCACCGAGCTGGCCACGGCCTACGCCGAGCGTTCGCTCCCGTTCATGGAGCGCGTGCGGTTCCTGATGCACGTCTCGATGTGCGGAGACTGCCGCCGGTACGTGAAGCAGCTCCGCCTCACCGTCGACGCGGTTGGCCGGGTGCCGCACCCGGCGCCGAAGCCGACGCCAGAGACCCGAGACGCCCTCCTGAGAACGTTTCGGAACTGGAAGAAGGACCAGGACGGTCCGCCGGAGTCGTGAGTGACACGGGCGCGAACCCCGCGGGCGGGTCCCGGCTCCAACCCACACCTCATGCGCCCTTCCCTGCTTCTCCTCGCCGCCCTCGCCGTGACCTCATGCCAACAGTCGCCGACGCCGCCGACCACCGCTGCGCCGACACAGCCGGCACCGCAGGGCCAGGTGCGCCCGCCACAGAGCGTGCTCGGCGCCGAAGCCCGGACCCTCATCGGCGCCGGGGCGCTGCTGGTAGACGTCCGCACGGTGGACGAGTTCAGCGAGCTGCACCTCGAGGGTGCGCGCAACATTCCGCTGAGTGACCTCGGCCGTTCGCTGGGTTCGCTGCCTCGAGACAGGCCGATCATCGTGTACTGCGCGGTGGGATCACGATCGAGCGCCGCGGCAGGCCTGTTGGCGAACGCCGGCTTCGACGTGCGTAACCTGGGCGCGATGGAGAACTGGAAGCGGTGATGCGGTGGCTGCCCATCACGGTGGTGGTGCTGACCGCCGTCGCGTGCCGGCAACCCGTCGCCACCCCAGACGCCGAGATCGAGTTGGCGAAGCTGACGATGGCGGAGGTCGAGCAGCGACTCGGACAGCCCGGAGTCTTCCTCTTCGACGCCAACCCGAAGGACTTCTACGAGCACGGGCACCTGCCCGGCGCACAGTGGGTGAAGTTCGACGCCGTCACCGCCGAACAACTGCCGCCTGACCACGCCGCGACCCTCATCTTCTATTGCGCCAACGAGCTGTGCACGGCCTCGCACACCGCCGCACGCGCCGCGGTCGCGCTCGGCTACGAGCACACGTTCCTCATGCCGCAAGGCTTCATCGGCTGGAAGAAAGCCGGGCGTCCTCTCGTTCGGCCGGATGCGGGGTGACCATGGAAACCTTTCGAAACGTCGTGCTGGTGCTCGTCGGTGCCTTCGTCCTCTTCTCCCTGGGACTGCAGGTTCTCGCCCGGCATCGCGCCGCGAAGCTCAAGGGCCACGCGTTGCCGACGCTCCCCGGGCCGACCGGTCAGCGGATCAACGCCAGCAAACGCGCACTGATCTACTTCTTCGCTCCCACGTGCGCCGCGTGCCGGCAGATCACCCCGCGCATGAAGGCGCTCGCCGACCAGGGGCAGCCGGTCTTCCCCGTCGACGCGACGCAGGACCCTTCGCTGGCCCAGGCGCTCGCGGTGATGGCGACGCCGACCACCGTCGAGGTCGTCGACGGCCGCGTGGTCGAGGTGCACATCGGGCCGCTCGCAGCCGCGGTGTGGGCGCGCTTCGCGGGCTGAGGTTCGACGACGCAGTACAGTCGCGGGGTGAACGAATCGACCTCCCCGTGGATCCACCTGACGCCAGCGGCCGCCCAGGCCCTCGCGGCGCAACACGGCACGCCCTTCTATCTCTACGACCTCGACGTCCTGCGCGCGCGCGCACGGTTGGCCCGGGCCGCGCTGCCAGCCACCCTGCTCTACGCGGTCAAGGCCAACCCGAACGCCGAGTTGCTGAGGGCGCTGCGCGGCACCGTCGACGGGCTCGACGTCGCGTCGCTGGGCGAACTCGACCTGGCGATCCGCTGCGGCTGGTCAGCCGAACGACTCAGCTTCGCGGGTCCGGGAAAGACCGACATCGAGCTTGCACGGGCGGTGACCCTCGGCGTACGGGTGTGCGTCGAGTCGATCCGTGAACTCGACGCGGTGGCCGCCCTCGCGAGCACCACCAGCCAGCGCGCGCGGGTGCGACTGCGCTTGAACCCGCGGCTTCGTGTGCAGGCCTACCGCGTGCCGATGACGGGCGGCCCCAGTCCCTTCGGCGTCGACGAAGAAGAGCTCGCGCTCGCCGCCGAACACCTGCGCAGACATGCGGCGGTGCTCGACTTCGAGGGCATCCACGTCCACCCCGGC
>JBBRUE010000486.1:0-5830 GCA_038248085.1 Myxococcales bacterium
CATGGCATCGCGGAAGGTCATCTGGGCGGCGGCGGTGGGCTGGTGCCTCACCGGTGTTCCGGCCTGCATGCTGCTCGGGCGGTGGGGGGCGGGAACGTTCGCCGCCGACGTCGCCACCTCAGCGGAGACCCATCAAAGGGGCAGCAACTACCTGGAGGCCCTCTTCGGTGAGCTGGAGGGAATGGTGCCCACCGCGGTGCTCAACGGAGGGACGGCAGTGGGCCTGGCGCTGGCGCTCAGTGTGCTGGCCTTCATCGTCTCCGACAGGCTCCGGGCACGCGTCGCCCGCTTCTTCGGCCGCCGGACCAGCGCTGGCTGAAGGAGGAGCCGCCATCGACCTCAGCGTCCCGCGGCGATCGGGGACTCGGCGCCGAGTACCCGCCCCTCGGCGACGGGGGCGAAGACCTGGGCGACCTCCCTGCAGGCGGAGGTCGACAATTCGAGCGCGCGCTCGCCCCTGCTAGATTCACGACGTGCTGCCGTTCGTCGTCCTCGCCGTGCTCGCCGTCGATGCTGGTGTCCCCGACCTCGACGCGGGCATCCCCGCGCAGGTGCTCAACCCGAAGCCGCTGGGCCGCAAGGTGAACGACGAGCGCGTCGACCGGGTGCTCCAGTCGCTCTCCACCCGCGAGCGCGTGGGGCAGCTGATCCTCGCGTACCCGCAGATCAACCGCACCGGGCCCGTGGAGGTCGGGGGCATCCTCTTCGTCGGCAACTCGCTCAAGAACATCGCCAGGGCGAAGGAGAAGATCGACGCCTCGCGGGTGCGCTCGAAGATTCCCCCCTTCGTGGCGGTCGACATGGAAGGTGGCCCGTCGAACCGCATGAAGAGCGTGCGCGCGCTCAAGGCCCTGCCCTCCGCACGCGAGATGGCGGCGCTCGACGACGCGGAGGTCAAGCGCTGGGGCCGGCGCGTCGGCGACGTCATGAAGTCGGTCGGCCTCAACATGAACCTCGCCCCGGTGTTCGACGTCGCGCCCACCGGCCACATGGAGCGCAACGGGCGCAGCTTCAGCGGCGACCCCGACGTGGTGGTGAAGAAGGCGATGGCCTACTCCCGCGGGCTCCTCGAGGCGGGCGTGGTGCCCATCGGCAAGCACTACCCCGGCTACGGCGACACCGACGGCGACAGCGATCACGCGCTGGTGACCAGCGACTGGCCCAAGGAGCGCGTCTTCGCCGAGGCCGACGTCTTCGTGCGCGCCCAGGAGGCGCTGGGCGGGGTGATGCTCGCCAACGTGGTGTACGCCTCGGTCGACGACAAGCCGGCGATCCTCAGCGCGAAGCTCGTCGCCCGCACCCACGAGCACGACTGGCTGGCGGTGACCGACGACATCTCCATCGCGCTGCTCGCCGACGCGGTGGGGGGCACGGGCGAAGACGTGCTGGTGCAGGCCTTCCGCGCGGGGAACGACCTGCTGCTGACCACCGCGCCCCCCGACTGGAACAAGGGCATCGACTACCTCGGCATCCTCACCCGGCTGTGCGACGCGGATCCGGCGGCCAAACGGCAGCTCGACGAGAGCTGCCGCCGCGTGCTGCGCCTGAAGGACCGCATGGGTCTTCTCGACGCGCTCTGAGGCAACCGCTACACGGGCGCCATGCGTTGGCTTCTCGTCCCCTGCCTGTTCGCGCTCGCTGCCTGCCGCACCACGATGCTGCCCGCGCCGCCGCCCACCGCCACCTGGGAGCTGCCCCTGCGCTTCGACGCGGGAGGCCCGCCGCTGGTGGAGGTCACCGTGGGGGGCAAGCCGACCCTGTTCGCCGTCGACACCGCCGCGAAGGAGACGGCGCTCGCCAGCTGGTTCGCGAAGTCCGTCGCCTCCGAGACCGAGCTCCCGCTGCTGCTGGGCACCCTCTCGCTGGGCGAGGCGAAGTGGCCGGTCATCGAGGGGCTGCCGTCCTTCGAGGCGCTCGGCATCGGAGGGGTGCTCTCGCCGCTGCAGGCCGCGAAGCAGGGGGCGATCGTCCTCGACTTCCCGAACCAGCGGCTGCTCTTCCTCGACGGAAAGATGAACGTGTGGATGCGCTGGCTCGATGAGCGCTCGCCGAAGGGCCAGACCGAGTCGCTCCCCCGGGCCGGCCCGCGTGACGGAACGCTGTACGTGAAGAGCCGGGTCGGTGACGGCCGGGAAGTGGTGACCAGGCTCGACTCCGCCGCCCCCACCACCACCTACGTCTCGTCGCTGTTCGACCCGACGCTGATCGCCGACGGAGGAGCGCTCCTGGGACCGCACGTGAGCGGACTCCACGTTCGGCTCGGCGAATCGGAGTTCGGCCCCCTCGACGTGCTGGCGCGCCCGGCGCTCGGCGCCCACGAAGGCGCGCTCGGCCTCGACGTGCTGCGGGGCGTGGTGCTGCTCATTCCCGTGCAGGGGTACCAGGCCCTCTGGGTGATGACGCCGCGCGAATGAGCCCCCCTCCCCTCTCCAAGCGGGTGAAGCGCTTCGTGCGCTACCTCTTCATCCGCGCGGTGCTGGCGCCGCTGCAGCGGGTGCCCCTGAGGGCCGCCTCGTGGCTCGGGGAGCGCCTCGGGGCGATCGCCTTCAGGCTGGCGCGCGGTGAGCGGAGAAAGGTGCTCGCGTCGCTGTCGATCGCGTACCCGGAAAAGTCCGACGGGGAGCGGCTCGCCCTCGCCCGGGAATGCTTCATCCACATCGGCCGCTCGGCGATGGAGATGGCGTGCATCGAGCAGTTCGACGCCCGCCGGCACGAGCTGGTCGAGTGGGTGCCCGAGGCGCGCGCCGCGATGGACGCCGCGCTCACCCGGGGCAAGGGCGTGGTGTTCGTCACCGGCCACGTCGGCAACTGGGAGCTGCTCGCCCGCTACGTGGCGCTGGAGGACTACCCGGCGGCAGTGATCGGCAAGGAGACGAGCGACCCGCGCACCACCCGGCTCCTCGAGCGGTTCCGCGCCTCAGGGAAGCTGCGCGTCATCTGGCGCGGGAGCCAGGGCGCCGCCAAGGAGATGCTCCGGGCGCTGAAGGGGAACTCGATCCTCGGGATCCTCATCGACCAGGACACGAAGGTGCAGTCGGTGTGGGTGCCATTCTTCGGGAAGCTGGCGAAGACCCCTCGCGCCGCGGCTGATCTCGCGATCCGCACCGGGGCCGTGCCGATGCTCGGCTTCTGCACCCGGGTGGGACCGCTCCGGTACCGCATCACCATGCACGAGGTGCCGGTGCCGCAGCTCGAGCGTGAAGCCGCGGTGCTCGAGCTCACCGCGGCGCTGACCAAGGGCATCGAGGACCAGATCCGCACGAACCCGGCGCAGTGGGTGTGGATGCACCAGCGATGGAAGTCGCGGCCGGAGCTTCACGGCCCCGCGTCAGCACCACCGTCTGCTCCAGCGTCAGGCAACACCACCGGCGCCGGCGTGAACGGCGGCGGGTCGTAGTCACCCGACCTCGTCCCGGTGAACCCGGTCTCCATCGTCAACGTCGCCCCGGCGAGCACCGGCCCGAACGCGCACCCGCCGGCCCAACCGAGAAACACCTTCCCGTCCTTGATCCCATCGACCTTCGCGCCCGGGGGAATCACCAACCGCGTCACCGCCACCAGCGTGCAGTCGACGCCACCATCGGCCAGCAACCCGGCATCCGACCCGCCATCGGTGCTCCCGCCGTCACTCACGCCCGCGTCATTCACGCCGCCGTCGTGTACGCCGGCATCGAGCGAGCACACCCGTCCCGCCATCGTCCGCGGCTCCATGGTCGTCTCCTGCCGCTCGCCGACCCGCGAGAACCGGCCACCCGCGAGCGACACCGCGATCGCCGCGCAGTTCGCCGTCGAGCCGCCCTGCGCTCCGAGCCCCAACAGGAACTGGTCGTTCTGGTTGTGGTCGACGAGCCCAGAGAGCGACTCCGCCCGGATGCCGGCGTCGAGGGCGTGCTGCGTGTCGTTGACCACCACCAGCTTCTGGAGGTCGAGCGAGTTGGCGCGCAGGTCGGGCTGCGTGAGGGCCACCTTCGCCCAGAACGCCTCGCTCGGGCATCGCACCTCGGGCTTCGCGCAGAACGTGGTGAGGTCGAGCGTGGTCGGCTGACCGTTGATGGTGCCGAAGTCGACGATGCCGCCATACCCCTGCTGGGTGACTTCCCGCACCGCACCTCCGACGTCGAGCCTCAGCTTCAGCTGATCGTCGTACCGCAGGGCGTAGTTGCCCGAGACGTCACGCGCCTCGGGCGTCGAGTTGTTCCCACCGCCACCACCGCCGCACGAGAACGTCACCACGCCGAACACCACGAACACGATGTGCCGCATGGGCACCTCCCTTGACCAGATGAGTACCCGACCCACGGAGGGTCGTTCAGCGCAGCGGCTCGAACACCCAGCGCTTCGTCTTCTCGTCACGCCTGGCGATCGAAACCTGGATCGCCTGGCCGAGCTGAAGCAACGAAGCCTCGGTGCCCTTCGCGCGGAGCACGGCCCCCTCGTCGGCCGGCTCGAGCCACTTGCCCGCGAAGAACGGCGCGAGGTCGAACAGGTAGAGCTTCACGTCGAGCGGCGGCGTGTCGAGGCGCACGTGCACCTTGTTCGAGGTGAGCCCCATCACCGTGCCCGTGAAGCGCGTGCGGTTTGCCCGGGGCTTCTCCAGCTCCGGGGTGAAGAGGCGGTTCATCACCACCTCGTTCGAGAGATCCTGCACCTTCCGCTGGGTGGAGCGCGCCTGGTTGGCGACCTTCACCACCTCGGCCCGCAGCACCTCGTCCTCCTCCGAGGGTGGGTGAATGCCGGTCATCAACTCCACCGCCTCCTTGTGGAGGAACACGCCGACCATCTCGCGCATCGGGGCCGAGAAGCGGGCGTACGGCTCGGCGCCGACCCCGACGTGCTTGCCCGGCTCCGTCGAATACTCCGAGCGAAGGTTCACCATCACCGCCTGTCGGGTGAGCGCAGCCACGAGCCGGTCCTCGCGGGAACCGGCGGCGGCCCTCGGCAACTGGGCGAGGAAGTCGGCCAGCGGCGTGGTCTCGGGGTTCCACACCCAGGGCGATTCCGGGAGCCCCTGCCGGCGCGCGACGAAGCCGGTCAACTTCGCCAATGACGCGAGGCGCTCCGGCTCGGGCCCGCCCTGCACGCGGTAGATCGGCTGCACCGACGGGTTGGCGTACTCGCGCAGCAGCCGCCCCCCCTCGGCGTTGCACATCAGCGAGATCTGCTCGTTCCACAGCTCGACCTCGTCGCGCACGGCCTCCATCACCGCGAACGAGAGCCCTTCGCCATCGAGCTCGATCGACACCTCTTCGCGCCGGTAGCGGATGAGCCCGCGACGGGCCGCGAGCGCCATGCGCCGCTGACCGACCTCCCGGAGCAAGAAGAGGCTCGCCTCGAACGCTGCGCCCCGCAGCAGGCTCTCGGTGGGCGTGTCGATCAGCCGCTGCACGTCACGAAACGAGAGCTTCGCCCGGCTCTTCACCCGGGCACGCTCGAGCCGGGTGTGCGTCAGCTCGCCGCGGGCATCGAGGTGGTGGAAGAAGATGATCGCCCGGCGCGCGCCGTCGGCGTTGAGCGAGATGAGCCCCTCCGACAACGCCCGGGGCAGCATCGGCACCGAGAAGCCGGGGAAGTAGTAGCTGGCCCCGCGCCGCATCGCCTCGGCGAACAACGCCGAGCCCGGCCGCACGTAGAACGACGCGTCAGCGATGGCGTAGGCCACCACGAAGCCGTCGCCTTCGCGGTCGACGAACAGCGCCTGGTCGAGGTCCTTCGAGTGCGCGTTGTCGATGGTGACGAAGGGCATCGAGGTGCGATCCACCAGCGCGGGGTCGTCGAGGTGCGGCGCCTTCAGCCACGCCTCGGTCTCGGCCAGCACCTCGGGGGGGAAATC
>JBBRUE010000487.1:0-5822 GCA_038248085.1 Myxococcales bacterium
GATCTCGACCGAGTTGCCGTTGCCGCGGAAGTTCCAGTTCTTGCGCGCCACCACGCCGTCGAAGGTCGACCGCACTGGCGAGCCGACCGGGGTCTTGAAGTCGACGCCCTTGTGCTTGCGGCCGTCGCGCAGCAGCGAGGTGACCTGCTCCCAGGACTCGAGGGGGCTGTCGACGAGGCGCTCTTCGAGCTCGGCGCCGTCGGCCTGGTAGTAGCGGGAGAAGGTGTCGTTCGACGGCTTGAAGCGGAAGGTCTCGAAGGTGCGGCCGAGCTTGCGGCTGGTGAAGCGCACCGCGTGCACCAGCGGCTCCTGCCCGTCGCGCGTCTCGTAGACCACCGACAGGGCGTCACCCTTCACGAGGTCTTGTGGCACGCGCACCCACCACACCAGCGAGCGGTTGACGACCTGGGTGAGGGCGTTGCCGATCTCCTTGCCCTCGGAGCCGACGATGGCCGACTCGAGGGGGCCGTTGATGGCGACGGTGAAGGCGCGCAGGCCGGTCTTCTCGGCGGCGGGGGTGACCGGAGCCGGGGTCGCGGCGGGCGTCGTCGGAGTGCCTGGGACGGCTGCGGGATCGACGTTCGAGGGCGCTGCGGCGTTCGCCTCGGGGGCGGGCACGGGCGTCGCGACGGCCGGGGGCGTCTCGGTGGCCGACTGGCTCTTGATCCAGAAGATGCCACCGGCGAGGCAACCGACGACGACCGCGGTGATGGCGACGGGGATGATGGAGCTCTGCTTTTGTTGAGCTCCCAGCGTGGGCATTTCAGGCATCGGGCGTGGGCTCCTGCGGTCAGGCGATCGGCCGCACCCTAGCGGCACCGCTGATCCATGCGAGTTTTCTGCCACAAGGCTGTAGCTCGGCGCCAACCCCTGTTTTCACGGGGGTGCGTCTCCCCGGCCGCGCTGGCACCTATCGCCCCGATGCCCATTGCCCGCGCGTCAGCGCGCTGGCAGATACCCACCCGTACTCTCTGGGGGAAATCCACATGAACTTGAACTGTCGATTGATGGTCGCCGCAGGTGTGCTCCTCGTGTCCGCCGCCTGCAACCGGGGCACGACGGCCGGCGCCCTGACGCGCATCACGGACGTCGCGAGCTCCACGAAGTGCCCGGCGGGCGGCGTGCTGATCGCCACCGGCGTCGACACCAACCAGGACGGGACGCTGGCCGACGGCGAGGTCACCTCCCAGAGTGAGCTGTGCAACGGCGTGTCGGCCACCGGTTTGCCCGGCCAGCCCGGTGTTTCCGGCGACGCGGGAGCGGAAGGCTTCAACACCCTGGTCGAGACCACCACGCTCGGCGTGGGGGACCTCGCCTGTGCGTCGGGCGGCGTGAAGATCACCTACGGCCTCGACGACGGCGCAGGCGGCGGGCTGGCGCGCAACGGCCAGCTCGAGACGGGCGAGATCCTCGGTTCGCGCACGGTCTGCAACGGGCTCAACGCGGAGACGATGTTCCCCGGCTCGGTGACGCCGCCCACGGCCCCGGCGGGTCAGTTCACGATCAACACGGCTGGCGGCGACGGTGACGGGGGCCTGGCGGGCACCGGCGGCGACATCGAGGCGAAGATCGGCCGCGGCACCCGGGGCGGACATCTCAAGGTGTTCAAGACCGGCGTCGTCGATGCGGGCTTCACCCTCGCCGCGACGCCGGCGATCAACGCAGGCGATGTCCCGATGGTCGTCAGCGCGGACCTGACGGTGACCAGCTACCCGACGGAGGCCGACGGCCTCACCTCGACGGACGCGTTCTTCTTCGTCACCGGCGACTCCACCCCGATGGCGAACGTCGCAGGCGTGGCGAAGCACGTCACCAGCCTCTCGGTCGCCGCGGGCAAGACGCTCACCGTCAACGTCAACACGGGGACCTATTCCCGGCTGTTCGTCTCGCGGGACATCAAGAACGCCGGGACGATCACCAGCAGCCGGCTGCAGGACGGCGTGTCGATGGGCACCCTGCAGTTGCAGGCGAGCAACTTCTTCGGCGAGCCCGGCTCGACGATCGTGCTCCGCGGGGCGGCCGCGACGACGGGGCCCGGGGGCGCTGGCGGGTATCTCGAAATCCACGTCGGTGGGCGGCTCGTCAACCAGGGCACGATCTTCACCACCGGCGGCGATGGGGAGACGGGTGGGAGCGGGGGCCCGATCGAGTTCCGCGCCTACCCCGGGTCCATCGACAACACGGGCCCGATCGACGCGCGGGGCGGCACGGGTACGGCGGGTTCAGGTGGCGATGGTGGGTCGCTGCGGCTGCTCTCGGGCTACCGCGCGTTCCGCAACTCGGGCGCGATGAACAGCTCCGGCGGCGCGGGCACGACGGCGGGTGGGACGGCCGGTTCCATCATCCTCGGCACCGAGTCGATCGGCCTCGTGCTCAACGCGGGGAACCTCACGGCCCGCGGCGGGGCGTGCACCGCCACCGACTGCAACGGAGGCAGCGGCTCCAACATCGACCTCTCCACCGCGGGCGCGGACCTGTTGAGCAGCGGCGCGCTCGACGCCTCGGGCGGTGCGGGCACGGGCACCGGCTTCGGCGGCTCCGGCGGCGCGGTGAACATCAACGATCGCGACAGTCGGCCCAACTTCTCACGCGACTTCAACATGCCCACCGGGTCGATCCAGCTCTCGGGGAACATCACCGCGGTCGGCGGCCCCGGCAACGTCGGCGGGTCCGGCGGCTCGGTGAGCATCGGCCTGACGGTCGCCTCGATGCCCCACGGCCAGGAGGTCACGCTCTTCGGCTACACCACGCTCGTCGCCAGCGGAGGCAGCAGCCAGACCTCGGCCGGCTCCTCGGGCGGGCGGATCTCGCTGCTCAACAACGACGACAGCGAATCGAGTCGCACCGAAGCGGGGGGCGCGGTGATCAACTACGCCAACCTCACCTCGCGCGGCGGGGCGGGCACTTCGGGCGGTCAGGGCGGGCGGGTGGAGATGTACACCCAGACCGTCTTCAACTACCGGAACGCCCTCGAGTACGCGGCGAACTTCGGCGCCACCATCGACCTCCGCGGGGGCGCGGGCACTGAAGGCTCGGGCGGCGCTGGCGGCAGGGTCGAGATGATCGGCACTGCGCACGTCGAGAACCACGCCGACCTCAACGCGACCGGCGGGAGCGCGGCCGGTGGCCAGCGGCCCGTCTCCGGAGCCGGTGGCTGGGTCGGCCTCTATTCGGATAACGGCGAGGCCTCGAACACCGGCGCCCTGCAGCTCAACGCCGGTGCCTCGACGGGCGATGGCGACGTCGGCGGCAAGGTCTGGATCTACGGCACCGTGGCGCGCAACTCGGGTGCGATCACCGCCAATGGCGGCAACGCGACCGCGAACGGCGGCACGGGCGGCCAGGTCGAGTTCGTCTCGACCCCGGTGGGCGCCACCGTCAGCAGCGGAACACTCAGCGTGCTCGGCGGCACCGGCCTGCTGGCGGGCGACCGGGGCTGGGTGATGATCGACGGCTCCGACGTCACGCCCTGATTCCGGTCGCTATTCGGCCGCCCGGGCGAGCAGCACCGTCGCCTGGGCGTGCGCGTCTTCGGTCGGCGGCGCGTCGTCGATCAGCGCGAGGGCGGCCCGCGCGTCACGCTTCATGAAGCGCAGGCAGAGGGCCACTTCCCCGGCGAGATCGACGTTGGGCTTGCGCTCGAGCCACGGCACCAGCTCGGCCAGCGCGTCGCCCCACGCGGCGGCGTTGGGGTGGGTCAGCGGGCGCGCGAAGTAGTCGGTGTCGAGCATCACCAGGTGGGTGAGGAAGTACGCGTCGTGGAGCCGCGAGAGGTGGAGAAACGGCCGCTCCTTGTCCAGGGGCACGCGCGCCTCGACGCCGCAGCGGGTGGCGATCTCGCCCAGCAACCACGCGTAGATCAGTTGATCGTCGTCGACCAGCCACTGCAGCGCGGTCTGGAGTGACTCGCGGTCGGGGACGGGGTGGGGCAGCCCGCGCACGTGCCGGCAGAACCACGCGTCGAGGCCCGCCTGCAGCCGATCGGGGTCGATCGCTTGAGCGAAACCACAGTCGACCGCGGCGCAGCGCTCGAGGGCGGTGGCCTGGATCGCCCCGAGTTTCCGCTCGGCGAACAGCCGCGGCGCGAGGTGCTCGAGCATGTGCAGCGTCAGCGTGCGCAGCGCGATCGTCTCGGGGTCTTCACCGCGCGTCGCGGCGAGGAAGGTGTCGAGGCGATCCATGGGTTCACTCCTCGGGAGGCGCCGGTTCCTCGTCGCGCAGGCCGAATTCCTTCATCTTGGTCTGCAAGGACTTGCGGCTGATCTGCAGGAGCTTCGCGGAGCGGGTGACGTTGCCCTCGGTCTTGGCGAGGGCCTGCACGATGAAGCTCTTCTCGATCTCTGCCTGCTTCTGCTTGAGGAATTCCTTGAGCGGGGTCTCGCCCGGCTGCGGGGTGGCGCCGGCGGGGAGCGTGGGCGCGGCCTGCATGCCACCGCGCACGCCCTCGGGCAGGTCCTTCGCCTCGATGCGGTTGCCGTCGGCGAAGAGGATCACCCGTTCCATCAGGTTCTCGAGCTCGCGGATGTTGCCGGGCCACGGCCAGCCCTGGAGGAGGATCATCGCCTCGGCAGAGATGCCTTCCATCTTCTTGTTGAGCCGCTTGTTGTACTTCTCGATGAAGTGCACGACGAGGTTGGGGATGTCGCCGGCGCGATCGCGCAGGGGCGGCAGCTGAATGGGCACCACGTTGAGCCGGTAGAAGAGATCTTTGCGGAAGCGGCCGGCCTCGGTCTCCTTGTCGAGATCGCGGTTGGTGGCGGCGATGAGGCGCACGTCGACGTGGGTGGTCTTGATGCCGCCGACGCGCTCGAACTCGCTCTCCTGCAGCACGCGCAGCAGCTTGACCTGCATCTCGAGGGGCACTTCGCCGATCTCGTCGAGGAAGAGGGTGCCGCCGTCGGCGAGCTCAAAGCGGCCGGGCTTGCTCGACACCGCGCCGGTGAAGGCGCCGCGCTCGTAGCCGAAGAGCTCCGACTCCATGAGATCCTTGGGGATCGCGGCGCAGTTGATCTTGATCAGCGGCTTGTCGCGCCGCGAGCTGCCCTGGTGGAGCGCGGTGGCGACGAGCTCCTTGCCGGTGCCCGACTCGCCGGTGATCAGCACGGTCGACGGGGTGTCGGCGACCTTGTCGATGATCTTGAAGAGGTCTTCCATGCGCGAGCCGCCGCCGATGATCGCCTTGCGCGCGCTGCCCTCGGGGGCGACGTGGCCCTGGTTGGCCTCCTGGGTGCGGGCGGCCTTGGCGACCACCGCGCGGATCTCGGAGTGCTCGAAGGGCTTGGTGATGTAGTCGAAGGCCCCCATCTTGATCGCCTCGACCGCAGAGTCGACGGTGCCGTGGGCGGTGATGATGATCACCGGCACGTCCATGCGCGAGCCGCGGACCCTGGTGAGGATCTCCATGCCGCCCAGCCTGGGCATCACCAGGTCGGTGATGATCACGTCGGCGCCGTTCTTCTCGAACTCGGCCATCGCCTGCTCGCCGTTCTCGGCGACGGTCACCTCGTAGCCGTCCTTGCGGAGGATCGCCGCCAGCACCTTGCGGAGATTGGCTTCATCGTCGACGACCAGAACGCGGCTCATGAGGGCGGTTTGACGTGGAGGGGTGGGCAGGTCAAGGCGCGTCGCTCGCCGAGATCGACTTGGCACGGCGCTCGCTTACATTGCGCCCGCCGTGACGCAGCCCGTACAGAAGAGTGGTCGAAGTGCCGCGCTGGTCGCCGCGGGCATCCTCTTGTCGCGGCTGGTGGGCCTCGTGCGGCAGAAGTTGTTCGCGCACTACCTGGGCAACGGGCTCGAGGCGGCGGCGTGGGCTGCGGCGA
>JBBRUE010000488.1:0-5819 GCA_038248085.1 Myxococcales bacterium
ATGCCGGCCATCGCCCACGCCACCATTCGCTGCCTCGACCTCCTCGAGCAGGGCGACGGGCTGCGGGCGACGCTGCGCGAGAACGCGGCGTACTTTCGCATCGAGATGACGAAGCTCGGCTTCACGCTCGCCGGCGAAGGCCACCCGATCATCCCGGTGATGCTCGGCGACGCGAAGCTCGCGGGCGCCTTCGCCGAGCTGATGCTCGCCGAGGGCATCTACGTCGTGGGCTTCTTCTTCCCCGTGGTTCCGCAGGGGAAGGCCCGCATTCGAACGCAGATGTCGGCGGCACACAGCAGAGACGATCTCGACCGCGCGATCGCCGCCTTCGCGAAGGTTGGAAAGCAGCTGGGAGTCATTCAATGAGAGCGCTGGTCAAGTCGCGTCGTGAGCCGGGCCTGTGGATGGAAGACGTCGCCAAGCCCAGCGTGGGCCACAACGACGTGCTGGTGAAGGTGCAGAAGACCGGCATCTGCGGCACCGACATTCACATCTACAACTGGGACGAGTGGAGCCAGCGCACCATCAAGACGCCGATGCACATCGGCCACGAGTTCATGGGCGTGGTGGCCGAGGTCGGCAGCGAGGTCACCGGCTTCAAGACGGGCGACCGCGTGTCGGGCGAGGGGCACATCACCTGCGGTGACTGCCGCAACTGCCGCGCCGGCAAGCGCCACCTGTGCCGCAACACCGTGGGCCTGGGCGTCAACCGCATCGGCTGCTTCGCGGAGTACGTGGCGATCCCCGCGTTCAACATCTTCCGCATTCCCGAGACGATCTCCGACGAGCTCGCGGCGTTCTTCGACCCGCTCGGCAACGCGGTGCACACCGCGCTCTCGTTCGACCTCGTGGGCGAAGACGTGTTGATCACCGGCGCGGGGCCGATCGGCGTGATGGCCGCGGCGATCTGCAGGCACGTCGGCGCGCGCCACGTGGTGCTCACCGACGTCAACGACTACCGGCTCGAGCTGGGCAAGAAGCTCGGCGCCACCCGCGTGGTGAACGTGGCGAAGGAAGACTTGAGCGCGGTGATGAAGGACCTCGGCATGACCGAGGGCTTCGACGTCGGCCTCGAGATGAGCGGCAACGGCTCGGCCTTCAAGCAGATGTTCAAGGCGATGAACCACGGGGGCCGCGTGGCGATCCTCGGCATCCCGGTGGGCGAGGTGGCGATCGACTGGGGCCAGGTGATCTTCAAGGGCCTCGTGCTCAAGGGCATCTACGGCCGGGAGATGTTCGAGACCTGGTACAAGATGACCGCGATGCTGCAGAGCGGGCTCGACGTGTCAGCCGCCGTCACCCACCGCTATCCGGCCGCGCAGTTCAAGGAGGCCTTCGAGGTGATGCGCACCGGCCAGAGTGGGAAGGTGGTGCTGGATTGGGCGTCGTGAAGAAGAAGTTCGAGCCCGTGCCCTCGCCTTCGAAGATGGCCCGCGCCGTGGAGTCGGCGCGGCGCCCGAAGGTGCCGGCCCGCAAGGTGTTCCTCGCGATGGCGGGCAACATCGGCGCCGGCAAGACCACCGCCGCGAAGATGGTGAGCCAGAAGTTCGGCTTCGAGCTGTTCGACGAGCCGGTGATCGATAACCGGTTCCTCAAGGACTACTACGGCGACATGAAGCGCTGGAGCTTCACGCTCCAGCTGGAGTTCCTGATCCGCCGGGTCGAGCACCACGAGCTGATCCACAAGGTCGCCAAGAGCTGCATCCAGGACCGCACGCTGTACGAGGACCCGGAGATCTTCGCGAAGTACCTCCACGGCCTGGGCAACCTGACCGACGGGGAGCTCGAGCTGTACTTCGAGTACTTCAAGCGGCTCACCAAGCACGTGGCGCAGCCGGAGAAGGTGATCTGCTTCGACGTGCCGAAGATCGACGTGCTGCTCGCGCGCATCAAGACGCGCGGCCGCGAGGAAGAGAAGGGCATCCAGTCGTCCTTCCTCCGCGGGTTGAACGGGTACTACGCCACCTTCCCGATGGTGCTGCAGGGGAAGTACGGGGTGGACGTGTTGACCATCGACGTCACCACGCTCGACATCCGCAGTGGGAAGGGCCGGGCCGAGTTCCTCGACAAGGTCAGCACCTTCCTCAACAACTGACTGGAGCCGTCATGACGCTCGCGCCGCGCAGAGGTTCGGACTCGGTCGTGGACATGACGCAGCTGCTGCTCCCCGGCGACGCCAATGCGCTCGGCGCGGCGTTCGGTGGCTCGGTGATGGGGTGGATCGACATCTGCGCCGCGGTGTCCGCCCAGCGCCACGCCCGGCAGCAGGTGGTCACCGCGTCGATGGACGACCTGCACTTTCACGCGCCGATCAAGATCGGGTTCCAGGTGATCTTGCGGGCCCGCGTGGTGGCGGCGTTCACCTCGTCGATGGAGATCGGGGTGACCGTGCACGCGGAGAATCCGCTCACCGGCGAGCGGCAATTGACGACGAGCGCGTTGCTGACCTTCGTCGCCCTCGACCAGGACGGGAAGAAGCTGCCCGTGCCCCCGCTGCTGTGTGAGACGGAGCTGGAGCGCAAGGCCAGCGCCGAGGCGACCGCGCGACGCTCGGAGCGACTCGCGCGGAGCAAGGACCAGACCGGTTCGACCTGGTTCAAGCTGCTCGAGCGCTGAGGATCAGGGCTTCTTCGGGGGCGAGGGCAACAGCATCCGCGCGAGGGAGTGAGGGGCTCTCACGCCCTGCGCCTGCATCCACGCCAGCGCGGCGCGGACGTTCGCCGCGCCGACGTCGCCGCCCTGCACTTCTCCGAGCCGCAAGCGGGTCGCCGCCGAGAAGAGCGCCATCTCGTTCGCGTCGAAGAGTTCCAGCGCACGACGGAGCTCGGCCTCGGGATCGGCGGCGACCAGCCCGCGGATCATCGCGCCCAGGGCCGTGGCCCACCCCACCCGCTCGTCCTCGAGCAGCTCGGCGTGACGAAGGGCCTCCTCGCGGCGACCCAGCGTGATCAACACGCGGGCGATCAACGAGCGGGCCTCGATGCGCACGTTCTGAATCCGCAGCAGCTCCGAGGTGTCCAGCGACCGCCAGCAGGTCTCCATGCGCGCGAGCGAGGCGGCGGTCTGGCCGGTGTAGAGATCGATCATCGTCTCCGACAGCGCGGCCCAGTAGTGCTGAAAGTGGAAGCTGCGCGTCGACCACCCTGCCATCGCGCTCGCCACCGCCGCCCGGGCGCCCTCAGCGTCGTCGGCCGCCAGCAGCGCCACGTTCGCCAGGCCGCTGCGCAGGCTGGTCACCGCGTAGCGATCACCCCGCTGCTCGGCCTCCCGGGTCAACGCGGGAATGCGCACCGACAGGCCTGCCACGTCGCCCAGGTAGAACAGCGACCACACCGAGAACAGGCGCGAGTTCGCGGCCTCCCAGCTCACCATCGAGCCGACCTCGGCGAAGCGTCGTTCGGCCTGGGCGGTGAGCTGCGAGGCCTCGCGCCACTTGCCGACGAGGAACCGCGTCAACCCGGCGCAGAAGTCGACGAGGCCGATCAGCCCGGCGTCACTCTGCTTCTCTGCCAGGGCGCGGGCCTCGGCCACCAGCTTGGCGGCCCGTCGCTCGGCCCGGACCCCGCCCGTGGCCACGAAGGCCGCTTCGGCCGCCAGCGCGCGCGTCACCCGGTTCGGTTCACCCGCGTCGAGCGCCAGCAACAACTGGCGTGACTGGAAGCTCGCGCCCCGCACGGTGTCGACCATCGAGAGGCCCATCGACACCGACCAGCAGGCATCGATGCGCTGCAACACCTCGGGCGCGATGCGCGACTCGGGCGTCTCGACGAAGGCGGTACCGCGCAACCAGATGTGCACCCGGCGAAACGCCAGCGCGAGGAGCGCCCGGCGCGGCGTGCCGGCGAGGTGCATGCCCAGCGCCTCGAGCACCTGGTTCACTGCGCTCAGGCCGGCGTCGATGTGGCCGCTGCGCAACAGCTGCTCGGCGGCGCGCCGGCGCATCTCGATGGTCTGCACCGGGGCGTCACCCGGCTCGGCCAGCGCGAGCTCGTAGGCCTGCGCCGAGGTCGCCCCGCGCCCTGCGCTCGCCCAGGCCCCGGCGAGCTCGATGCGCACCTCGCGGCGCCGGCGATCGTCCTGCGGCATCAACTCCAGGGCGCGCTCGAAGAGGACGCCTGCCCGTTCGAAGGCCAGTTGCGTCACCGCGCGACGGGCGGCCACGAGCGTCGCCTCGGCCGCACGCTCCACGAGCCCCGCGGCGCCGAGGTGCCACGCCACCACGTCGACATCGGCGCTGTCCTTGAGGCCATCGGCGAGGCGCGCGTGCAGCGCCCGGGTCCGCTCGGGGTCGACGGTCTTCACCACCGTCTCGCGGATGCGGTCGTGCCAGGCCTCGACGCGCTCGTCGTGGACCCCGCGAATGAGGTGCGCGGCCTTGAGCAGGGCGACCGACTCGATGTCTGAGCCCTCGAGCCCAGCCGCCACCGACGCCACGCGTTCGTTGACCGGAGCGCCCGCGAGCGCGACCACCTCGAGCAGTCGCCGGGCGGGGGCCGGGAGCGTCTCGAGCCGCGAGAGCACGACGTTCTCGAGCCGTACTTCGCCGGACACCACCGCCAGCTGCTGGAGAAGAAAGGGATTCCCGCCGGATTCCCTGGCGATCGCCGCCACCCGCTCGGGGTCGGAGAGACTGCGCCGCGCGAGCTGCTGGCACTCGTCCGCCGAGAGCCCCGCGAGCCGCAGCTCGAGCGGCGCCAGCGAGAGCCCCTGGAGCGGGTTGGCGTCGGCGCGCGCGACGACCACCAGCAGCACCGAGGGCGCGTCGGGGGCGCGCAGCACGTCGTCGAGCACCTGGGCGCTGTCGGCGTCACCCCACTGCGCGTCGTCGATCACCACCACCAGCGGCGCGCGGTCGCTCATGCGGCCGAGCAGCTCCCGCAGGCCCTGCACCGCGCGGCGACGCAGCTCGGGGGCCTCCTTGACGTCCCGCACCGGCGCCCCCCGGAATGCGGGCACCCGGCCCAGCACGGGGAACATGCGCATCAACGCCGCGGCATCGCGGGGGAGCACCGCGTCGACCTTGTCGGACGGAAGCTCGGACAGGTGGCGGGCGAGCGCGTCCATCACGCTGTCGAGCGCCTTGAAGGGCACCGACTCGCGCTCATAGCAGCGCCCCTGCAGCACCACGCCGTCGACGCCCTCGACGAAGCGCTTCACCAGGGCCGACTTGCCGATGCCGGAGGCGCCGAGGACCCGCGCGTAGCGTGCCTCGCCGCGGCGGCTGTCGCTCAAGGCGCGCTGCAGCGAGTCCAACTCCAGCGTGCGCCCGATGAAGTCGCCCTCGTGCCGCACCACCTGCACGGGCGCCGGCCCGCCCCCGAAGAGCTTCGAGAGTTCGTCCGCGCCCGGGCGCTCGGCCGCTTCCCGCTTGAGCAGCGCGGCGCAGATGGCGTCAAACTCGGCGTCGATCGACGCGTCGACCTCGCGGGGACTGGGGGCTGGCCGGCGTTGCTTCTCGAGCAGCACCTGCACCGCGACGCCGTCGAAGGGCACGCGGCCGGTGAGCGCCTGGAACAACATCACCCCCACCGCGTACCAGTCGGCCGAGGGCCCGACGACGCCCGAGCCCGCCTGTTCCGGGGCCATGTACACCGCGGTCCCGACGATCGAACTCCCGCGCGCCTCGGAGATGCTCTGCACGCCCTCGAGCTCGAGCACCAGCCCGAAGTCGAGGATGACGACCCGCCCCGCCTTGGTGACGAGCACGTTCGACGGCTTGAGATCGCGGTGCAGCCGGCCCTGGGCGTGCAGAAACGCCACGCCGGCGACGAGTTGACGGAAGGCCTCCTTGAGCCGCGTCAGCTCGACCGTCGCCGCCG
>JBBRUE010000489.1:0-5818 GCA_038248085.1 Myxococcales bacterium
CCGGGCGAGGCGCGAGGTCTCCGCCGAGGCCCGCGGTCACCGCCGCGGCGCCCGTGCTGGCCCGCACCGCGTCAGCCGCCGCGCCCGAAGCCGTCGGCGTCGGCGTCGCGCCCACCGTGGCCAGCGCCTTCGCGCGCAGGGCCCGGCCCCGGCCCAGCGAGAACTCGTCCTTCTTGAGCGTCTTGGTCGCCTCCTTCGCTCCCGCGGCAGGAGCCGCCGGCTTCGTCGGGGCGGCGCTCGTCTTCGGGGTCGTCGGGGAGCGGCTGGTCAGGGGGGTGCGCGGGCGCATGAAGGACCTCGTGGGAGTTGCAGGAGTGTCGGCACACCACCCCCACTTGATTCGCGAGAGGCGTGAAAATCGGGTTTACAGAAACCGGTTGGTTCGCGCCGTTCGCTGCGCCGACGGGCCTCAGCCGGTGCGCGCCGAGGCGGGCAGCTCGCCGTGCGAGGCCACGGCGGCGACCAGCGAGGCCGGCGCAAAGGGCTTCGCGAGGAACAACGCCCCGCGGGACAGGAGCTTCGCCGTCTCCGCCGGGTCGGCCGTGAAGCCCGACACCAGCACCACGCGCAGCGAGGGATGCCGGGCGAGCAACTGCCCCGCGAGCGCCGTGCCGCTGAGCCCTGCGAGGTTGACGTCGGTCACCAGCACGTCGGGCACCGCCCCGCTCGCGGTCCCGAGGAGCTGCTCGGCCGATTCGAAGGCCTGCACCTTGAAACCCGCAGTCCCGAGAATGCGCGCCATCTGGTTGCGAAGGAGCGGCTCGTCGTCCACCACGTAGACGATGAGTTCGTGCGCGGGGAGGAGGACCGTCGGCGCCGCCAGCACCGCGGCGGAGACCGCGGCCTGGGCCGCCAGCGGGAGCACGACCGTGAAGCGGGCCCCTTTCCCGACGCTGCTCTCCAACTCGACGCGACCGCCGAGGCGGGTGGTGATGCCGTAGACGGTGGCGAGGCCGAGGCCGGTGCCCTTCCCCGCGGGCTTGGTGGTGAAGAAGGGCTCGAAGATGCGGGCCTTCGTTTCGTCGCTGAGGCCCGGCCCGTCGTCGATCACCGCCAGGCGCGTCACCGGGCCCAGCGTGGGGTCGTCACCCCGCTCGACCCGCACGCGCAGCGCGCCGGTCCCTTCCATCGCGTCGCGCGCGTTGATGGCGAGGTTCATCAGCACCTGCTCGAGCTGGGACACCGAGCCCCACACCGGGCACGGGACGTCGGTGCCCTCGAGGGTCACCGTGATGCCGGCCCCGAGGAGGCGGCCGAGGAGGCCCCCCATGCGCTGCACCACCGCCGTGAGATCGAGCACGTCGAGCTTCACCACGTCGCGGCGGCTGAAGGTGAGCAGCTGCCGGGTGAGCGCCGCGCCGCGGGCGATGGCGTCGGTGAGGTCGCTCAGGTCGGCGCGGGCCTGAGCGTCGGGGGGCAGCGCGTCATCGACCATCGCCGCGCACGACTGCATCACGGCCAGGAGGTTGTTGAAGTCGTGCGCGATGCCGCCCGAGAGCCGGCCCAGCGAGTCCATGCGCTGGCTCTGCTCGAGTTGTTGCACCAGCGCGTCGGCGCGCGCGTCCGCCGCACGGGCTTCGGCGTCGCGCTTCCACAGGTCGCCCACCAACTGCGCGACGCTCGACGAGGTCGCCAACGCCACGACGCCGACCACGAGAAACAAGAGCACCCCCTCGCCGTACACGCCGCCCACGCTGACCATGTCGGGCGACGTGGTGGCCCACCACGTCACCACGCCCTCGCCCGCCAGCCCGACAAAGAACACCACCAGTACGTCGCGCGGCGCGAGGGTGACTGCCGCCAGCACGATGCCCACGGCCAGGAAGAAGGGGGCGTGGCCGGGGTTTCCGCGGGCGATGACGGCGACCACGACCCCACGATGGTGAGCAGGCTGAACGCGTAGCCCGCGAGCCGGACCTTCCCCCGCCGGGCCACGGCGACAAGCGCGCCGGCGAAACCCGCGGCCAGACTGACCACCCCGGCGACCGGCCACTCGCCCTGTACCGCCGACCAGGTGAAGAAGGTGACGCACACGAGGATGAGGAGCAGCCCCACGGCGACGCTGGCGCGCTGACGTCGAAGGAACTCTGCCTGGCGAATCGCGGACGACATACGGCCCCCACCTGCTCGAACGCATGCCTACCGGCACAGAACGACCGCTGGGGCGTCAGCCGTCGAGGGCTTCCCCGAGGGTCTGACGGCACTCACACGTGCCAGCCGCGACCCTCCGTCAGTTCCATCGCGACGCGCCCTATGCTGCCGGCCATGTGTCTGACCGATGCCGAGCTCGCCGCCCTCACCCTCGAGACCGCGCCCGCAGCGCTCCAGCCCGCGCAGCAGGCGCATCTGCTGGGGTGCGATTCGTGCCGTGCCCGCCTGCTGGCGGCCTTCCGCACCAACGCCCGCCACACCGACGCGCAGTCGATCGAAGAGACCCTGCAGGGGAGCGACAAGGACTCGCTGCCTGAAGACGTCCCCGCGTCGATCGACCGCTACGGCATGCGCACCACCGACACCGGCGCGGTGGAGGTGCTGGGCCGGGGCGGCTACGGCAAGGTGCTGCTCGCGCGCGACCTCGCCGTCGGGCGCGACGTGGCGCTCAAGTGCCTGAGCTCGGCGGTGATCGCGTCCCCGAAGCGTTTGCAGTCCGAGGCGCGGCTGCTCCGCGAGGCGCGCGTGATGGGCCAGCTCGAGCACCCGGCCATCGTGCCGCTCTACGACGTCGGCCGCACCGCGCAGGGTCAGCTCTTCTACACGATGCGTCGCATTCGCGGCCGCACCCTGGCCGAGGCGGTGGAGGCCGCGCCCGACTTCGCCGCGCGGCTGCGGCTGCTGCCCCACGTGCTCTCGGCCTGCCACGCCATCGCCTACGCCCACAGCCGCGGGGTCATCCACCGCGACCTCAAGCCGCAGAACGTGATGGTCGATCGCTTCGGGCAGACCGCGGTCATCGACTGGGGCCTCGCCTCCACAGGCGGCGCTGAGGCCAGCGAGTCGGCGGACACCTCCGATGCGCTGCGGCTGGTGGGCAGCGGCGAGAGCCTGTCCGACGGCAAGGGCCGCCTCGGGACGCCGGCGTACATGAGCCCGGAGCAGCTGACCGGGGTGCGCGGGTTGATCGACGAGAAGTCCGACGTGTGGGGCCTGGGGGCGCTGCTCTTCGAGGTGCTCACCGGCCACAGCCCGCGCGAATCGGGGCCGATCACCCGGCCGCCGCCCGCGGTGGGCACCGTGGTACCGGCGTGCCCCGGCGATCTCGCGGCGCTCTGCGACAAGGCGCTCGCCGAGTCGCGCGACGATCGGTACCCCACCGCCGAGGCGCTCGCCGCCGATCTCGACGCGTGGCTGCACGGGCGCGAGGTGACGGCGCACGTCTACCGGCCCCGCGAGCTCCTCCGGCGCTTCGTGGGCGAGCACCGCATCGCGCTCACCGTGGGGCTGGTCTCGATCGTCACCCTGCTGGTGTTCGGCGTCGGCGCCTTCCTGCGCGTGCGCGACGAGCGCAACCGCGCGCGGGAGTTCGGCTTGAGCCTGCTGGCCGACGTGCTCCCCCGCATGTCCTCGCTGGGCGATGAGCACTTCCTGTCCCGCTTCACCGGCCGCGTGCAGGAGTGGCTCGACGCGGCCGGCTCCGGCGCCGACGACGCCACGGTGGGCCTCGCCTGGCTGCGGCTGGCGACGCACACCGAGATGCTCGGCAACCTGCAGCAGGCCAACCGCTTCGCCGGGAGGTGCCTCGCCATCGCCCGGTCGCTGCCGGCGGGCCGGCAACGGTACGCCCTGGAGCAGGGCTGCGAAGGGGCCCGCATCGACAGCGACCCCCTGCCCGGGGCCGACCGCGCGGCGCGCATCGACGCGCTGTGGCGGGTGCCCCCGAGCCCCGAGGCCGCCGATGATCTACCGACCCTCGAGGCCCGCCAGCGCGTGGCGCTCCGCCGGTTCTGGCACGCCAACGCGCAGGCCGACGTCGCGACTGAGCGGGTCGCGGTGAGCGACGCGCTGAAGCTCGCCCGGCGCTGGCGACAGCTCGACCCGGAGAACCCGCTGGCGATGGTGGCGGTCGTCGACGCCCTGACCCTGTCGTCCACCGACGCGGTCAACGCGCGCGACCGCGTGGGCGCGCTGAACTTTTCGGCGGCCGCGGTCCGGGAAGCCCGGCAACTCCTCGTGCTGACGCGCAGTGAACAGGCGCTCTCGCGGCTGGGAGACGCGCTGCTGGTCGACGTCGGCGCCCGGCGCTGGTTCACCCCGGAGGACACCGCGAAGAACGCCGCCGTCGAGCGGGAAGCCCGGGTGGTCTACGAGGCGTTGATCACGCTCCAGCCCACGGGGCCGGCGGTCATCGGGCTGATGCAGCTCTCGCTCGAGACCGCACAGCTCGAGGCGCTCGCGCCCGTGCTCGCGCAGACCGACCCCGAGACGTTCGAAGAGGAAGGGCGCGCCCAGTGGCTGTACGCGATGGTGACGGTGGGCCGCGGGAGCGAGGTGCTCCTCCATCAACCCTGGCTCGAGGGCGCGGCGATGCTCGACACCTGGCTGGCCTTCTCGTTGGCCGCCGTCCAGGCCGGAGACCTCGCCCACGCGGTGACCTGGGCGCGCGTGGCGGCGGAGCGGCCGGCGGCGAGCGTCTGGCCGATCGATGGCCTGCACCGCTTCGCGCTGGCCCGCGAGGGGCCGGGCGCCGAGGCGATCCGCCACCTCGAGGCGAGCATGGCCGCAGCGCAGAAGAACGTCGACGAAGACGGCATGCACCACGCCATCCTCGACTTCGCCGAGGAGCTCGAGCGGCTCTCGAAGTAGGCTGGGCCCATGCTCTTCCTCGCGTTGATCGCCGTGCTGTCCCAGACCGGCCCGAAATGCGTCACCACCGGCAGCACGCGGGTGTGCGGGTACGACTGCGCCGAGAACGGCGCCACCGCCCAGTGCGCCCAGACGCCGTCAGGGGTCTGCGGGAAGAACTCGAGCGCAGTGCTGTGCTTCGACCCCGGGCTGTGGCTGACGCCGCTGTACCCGTCGATCCCCCGGCCGGCGTGCATTTCCGAGGGGGGCAACATCGCGTGCGGCTACGACTGCAAGCGCGAGGGTGGCAAGGCGAGCTGTGCGCAGACGCCGAAGGGCGCGTGCGTGGCCCAGTACGGCTCGGTGTTCTGCGTCGACCCGCCGCCCGAGGTCTACGCCGTGCTCGGCGCCGACGTGCCCCCGCCGACCTGCAAGGCGCAGGAGGGCAAGGTGGCCTGCGGCTACGCCTGCGTGTCGGGGGGCGGGAAGCTCTCGTGCGCGAAGACGCCCTTCGGCACCTGTGCGGAGAACGGCAGCGCCCCCCAGTGCTTCGACCCCGACAAGACGGTCATCTGCTCAAAGGGCAAGTCGACGCCGAAGCCGGAGTGCGTGTCTGCGTCGGGCCGCCTGGTGTGTGGCTACCACTGCGCGACGGCAGGCGCGGAGGTCGCGTGCGCCAAGACGCCCGACGGCACCTGTGACACCGCGGGCCCGGGAAAACCGGTGTGCTTCGACCCCCCGGTGCGCGGCGGCTCGAGCGCGTGCCTCGAGGCCGCCGCCTCTTCGCGGTGAACGCATGGACGGTGCCGCCCACTCGCAGCGCAGGGTCGAGCTCGAAGCCGAGGCCGATCGCGAGCGCTGTGGCGCCCTCAAGGACTTCTGGTACGTCGCCTGCCTCTCGACGGAGCTGAAGACCAGCGCGCTCCTCTCGCGCACCGTGCTCGGCACGCCGCTGGTGGTGTTCCGTGACGCGCAGGGAAAGCCCGCCGCGCTGCTCGATCGCTGCCTCCACCGCAACGCCCAGCTCTCGGCGGGCGAC
>JBBRUE010000490.1:0-5813 GCA_038248085.1 Myxococcales bacterium
CCGCGAGCGTCTCGGCGGCCTGCGCGCACAAGGGCAGCGTGCGGCCGTAGCTCACCACCGTCAGCTGCGAGCCGGTGCGCACGGTCTTCGCCTGCCCGAGGGGGATCGCCGCGTCCTGCAGCTCGGGCCAGTGCGGGGCCCACTTCGTGCGATCGCCCAACGGCGCGTCGATGAGCTTGCTCAGCGCCTTGTCTTCATCGGGCTCGCCGGGAATCAGCTCGTGCCCGCGAATGCGCATCAGCGCCTTGGGGATGAGGAAGAGGACGGGGTTGGTCTCCTTGCACGCCGAGAGCAGCAGCCCGTACGCATCGAGCGGCGTCGAGGGCATCACGATCTTCCAGCCGGCGATGTGGGTCAGCGTCGCGTCGACGGAATGCGAATGGTAGATCGACCCGCGGATCCCGCTGCCGACCGGCGTCATCACCACCATCGGCAGGTTCCACTGCCCGTTGCTCGCCCAGTGCGTCATGCCCGCGAGCTTGAGCAGGTCGATGGTGTTGTAGATGTAGTCGCAGAACTGGATCTCGGCGACCGGCTTGCCCCCGGCCATCGCGATGCCCATCGCCGTGCCGATGATCCCCCGCTCATCGAGGGGCGAGTTCCACGTCGTCTTGAGGCCCTGGGTGCAGGTGAACACGCCGCCCAGCGGCATGCCCACGTCTTCCCCGAAGATGTCGGTCACGCCGAGGTGCTCTTCGGCGTAGTGCAGCGCCATGCGGACCGCTTGCGCCATGTTGGCCATGGTTCGTGTCTCTCTTGAAAAGAAGAAGAAGGGTTAGCGGGAGAACGGGTCGCGACCCGGCTCGCCGTGGAAGACGTGGTCCCAGATGGTCGAGCCCTCCGGGAACGGCTCCTCTTTCGCCAGCCGCGCCAGGTCAGCGAGCTGCTCGGTGTAGCGGTCGCGCACGGCCTTCGCCTGGGCCCGGCTGAGCAGCCCGGCCTTCTCGAGCCGCGCCTCGAAGAGCGGAATGCAGTCGGACTCGCTCGCCGCGTAGTTCGCGCCCGAGGCCGACGAGTGGCCGAAGAGCCGAGGGACCTGCGCCTCGACGAGGTACGGCTTTCGTTCGGTGCGCACGTACTCGAAGGCCTCCTTGAGCTCGAGGTACGCCGAGACCGGGTCGTTGCCGTCGATGGTCTTGGTCTTGATGCCGAAGGCCAGGGCGCGATCGCTGATCTTCTCTACGCCCTGCACCTGCTCGAAGGGCGTCGAGATGCCCCAACGGTTGTTGGTGACGAGGATCAGCACCGGCAGTTCCTGGCCCTTGCGCGAGGACCACACCAGGCAGCTGGCGAAGTCGCCCTCGGCCGTGCCCGCGTCGCCGCCGGTGACGATGCTGACGCCGTCGCCCCCGTGCCGCTTCTGCACCAGCGCGGTGCCCGGGGCCATCGCGTACTGCACCTCGATGGGCGAGCTGACCGGCGCGATGTTCCATTCCTTCTTCGAGAAGTGGCCCGCGAAGTTCCGGCCTCCGGAGTACGGGTCGCTGCCGGTGTTCTTCATCTGGCGGAGCGCGCCGACCGGGTCTTCGCCCATCGCCAGCAGCGTGGCCGACTGGCGGTAGTGGAAGTGGCAGTAGTCGAAGGCCGGGCCCTCGCCCTTCTTGATCAACAGGCCCAGGGGCACGTTGAAGGCCTCTTCGCCCGGCCCGCCGATCCAGAAGTAGCCGTGGCCGGTCTTGTACATCGCGATGAGGCGCTCCTCGAGACAGCGCGCCTTCACCATCGTGTCGTGCATCGAGAGCAGCAGCGCCTGGTCGAGGGGCAGCGCCTCGGAGTGCGTCACCAGCGCCTTGAAGGGCTTCGCCTTGGGCGGGCCAGCCTTCGCCGACTTCGCCGGGGCGCTCATCTTCTTCGCGTCACGAGCCATGGGGGGCGGGCCTTACACCCAAATCGTCGCGACGGATCCACCAAACGAAGGCGCTGTTGCGCTGCGTCAGAGGGCCTTGCGGTAGTCGTTGTAGATCTGGGTGTGGGCGTCGTCGCAGTCGCGCAGGTCCTTGAGGGTGGCCGCCGCGTCACACTTCTTCTGCACGTCGTCCAGCAACTCGAGGAACATCTTCTTCATGCGCCGGTCGTCCTTGATGTTGGCGCGGATCTCGTCGAGCTCGACGTCGATGCGCAGCTCCTGCTTGCGCTGCCGCATGGTGAAGTCGTCGAGCACCGTGGTCTCGGCTTCCACCACCACCACCGCGGCCCCACCGTCGTCGTCCACCACGGCCGGCAGGTCGACCACCGCGACCGGGTCTTTCACCACCACCGGGTCCTTCACCGGCTCGACCGGGGTCTTCGGCTCGGGGTCCTTGATCGGCGGGTCGGCGACCACCACCGGGTCGCGCACCGGGTCCTTCGGGGTCTTCGGCGGCTTCTTGCCGATGCCCACCGGCGGCGTGGTGATGACCGGCTTGGCCGGCCACAGCACGTAGAGCAGCACCGAGAGGAACCACACCCCGACCACGCCGCCGAGCAAATACGGCCAGCGGCGCGTCACCTTGCGCTTGAGATCGGCGACTTGGGCCGAGACCGCCAGCTCGCGCGCGCGCTTCTTCTGCTCGCCCTGGCCCTCTTTCGAGTCCACCACCGGGTCGATGGCCATCAGGCTCATCATCGTGGAGGCGTTGCGCATCTGCTTGGTGGCGGCGCGGAGATCGGCCTTCACCTGCACCGCGTCGGGGCGCTCGCTGGGATCCTTGGCGAGGAGCTTGAGGATCAGCTCCGACAGCGCCTTGGGGATGTCCTTGTTGATCTCGTGGGGGATCGGCGGCGGCGAGTGCACATGTTTCTCCATCACCTCCATCGGCGTGGTGCCGGTGAACGGGAGCTGCCCGGTCAACATGTGGAAGCAGAGCACGCCGAACGCGTAGAGGTCGGCCGGGGGGCCCGCGGGCCGGCCGCGCGCGTGCTCGGGCGAGATGTAGTCGGGGGTGCCGGCGATGCGGGTGACGTTCTGCTGGGCCCGGCGCGCGAGGCCGAAGTCGAGCAGCTTCACGTACGAGAAGTTCGCTTCCTTCACCAGGAAGACGTTGGCCGGCTTGAGATCGCGGTGCACCACGCCCGCCTCGTGCGCGGCCGAGAGCGCCGAGAGCACCTGCTCGAGAATGACCACCGCGTCGCCCGCGGGCACCTTGCCTTCGCGCTGCATGAACTGCTCGAGCGCCTCGCCCTCCAGCAGCTCCATGATCAGGTAGTTGCGGCCGTCTTCCAGCGTGCCCGCGCCGAAGATGTTGATGATGCCGCGGTTCTTGATCGAGCTGATGATCCGCGCCTCGTCGAGGAGGCGGTCCATGTCGCGCGGGTCAGGCACGATGTCCGGCCGGAGCACCTTGATCGCCACGGCCTTGCCGATCATCTGGTGCGTCGCCTTGTAGACGACGCCCATGCCACCGACGCCGAGCTTGGCCTCGATGACGTACTCCTGGAGCTTCTTGCCGATCAGCGAGTCGCGCGAGCCGCTCAACGACGACGAGCTGCCTTCAACCTGGTTCGCCCGCCCCGTCCCCGTCGCGTTGGATCTCCGCGGAGCGGCGCCGGCCTGGGGCACGGGACCCGGCGCGGGCCGAGGCGCCGCCTTCTTCGGGGCCGGCTTGTCTTCCTCCATCATCGTGTCGTCGGGGGCGGTCGCGCCCATCGAGGGGTCGGTCGCCAGCGGGCGCTTGGGAGCGGACGGCTTCGCCCCGGGCGGACGGGGCGACAGCGGGCGGCTCTTCGAGGTCCCTTCGCCACCAGAAGCCAGCGCGGTGCCGCATTTGGGGCACACCCGAGTCTCTGTCGGAGAGACAGTTCCACACTTCGGACAGAGGACTTCGCCGGCCATGAGCCCTCGCATTCAACCACAGTCAGCGAGCGCCCAACCCCCAGAATTCACCCGACGGGCAGGTGTCAGACCGGCGCCACGGGGGGCGAAAAACCAGAGCCGTCACGCGAGAGCACCAGCTGTCCGCACGCCGCGGCGATCTCCCGGCCCCGAGGCCAGCGGATCATCGTCAGCACGCCCTGCTTCACCACGCGGGCGTGGAAGGCCCTCACCCGCTCCGGGCTCGGCGTGGTGAGCCCGGTGCCGGGGTACGGGTTGTAGGGAATGAGGTTGACGCGCGAGGGGATGCCCGCGAGCAGCGCCACGAGGCGGTCGGCGTCTTCATCGGTGTCGTTGAGCCCCCCGAAGAGCACGTACTCGATGAAGTAGTCCCGCTTGTTCGCGCGGCGCGCGGCGTCTTCCCGCAAGGCCTCGAGCAGCGAGGCGATGGGCCAGCTCCTCGTCTGCGGCATCACCTGCGCGCGCACCTCGTCGGTGGTGGCGTTGAGCGACAGCGCGAGCGAGGCCTTCGACTCGGCGAGGAAGCGCTTGAGCCCCGGCAACACGCCCGAGGTCGACACTGTCACCGACACGTGGCGCAGCTGCGGCGCCGGGCTCTGGGTCAACACGTCGATCGCGTGGAGCACCTCGTCGAGGTTGTCCATCGGCTCGCCCATGCCCATGAACACCACGTTGCTCGCGGGCTGCGCAGCCGGCGCCTCGCTGCGGGCCAGCAGGTACTGGGCGACCATCTCCTCGGCGCTGAGCTGGCGGATGAAGCCCAGCTCCTTGGTCGCGCAGAAGGTGCACTTTCGGGTGCACCCAGCCTGGCTCGACACGCAGATCGTGCTGCGCCCCTTCGCGGGGATGCGCACCGTCTCGACGTTGGTGCCCTGGAAGTCGAGGGCGTACTTCGTGGTGCCGTCGACGCTGACCTGACGCTCGGTGACCTTCGGGTGCACCAGCTGCTGGCGCTCGAGGAAGGGGCGCCACACGCGGTGGGTGACGCCGGGCATCGTGTCGGGGAGCTCCGTCGGCAGCGGTCGCTGGGCGTAGAGCCACTTGAGCGCCTCGATGGCGCGCGTGCGGCTCCCCAGCTCGAGGGCGAGCTCGTCGACGGTGAGGGCAGGGAGCGAGCGGACGGCCATGGCAGCGCCCGCTCCCTCGCAGAGACCAAGCGCGCGTGTCAATTCATCGAGCGACCGGGTCCGTGAAAGAGTCGGCGCATGGCTGACCCGCGGGAGTTCTGGAACCACCGCTACGCCCAGCCCGGCTGGGCCTACGGCACCGAGCCCAACGACTTCCTGCGCGAGGTCGCCCCGCGGCTCGAGGGCCCGGTGTTGTGCCTGGGCGAGGGTGAAGGGCGCAACGCCGTCTTCCTCGCGCAGCGCGGCCTCGACGTCACCGCCCTCGACCTCAGCCCGAAGGCCCTCGAGAAGGCCCAACGACTGGCGGCGGAGCGCGGCGTGCGCCTCACCACCCTCGAGGCCGACCTCGCCGACTTCGCGCTCGGCGACGCGCAGTGGGGCGCGGTGATCTCGATCTGGTGCCACCTGCCGCCCTGGCTGCGCACCCGCGTCCATCGCGACGTGGTGCGCGCGCTGAAGCCCGGGGGCTGTTTCGTGCTCGAGGCGTACACGCCGGCCCAGCTCCAGTTCGACACCGGGGGCCCCAAGCGCCTCGACCTCCTCGTCGCGCCCGGGGAACTGAAGGCCGAGCTGGGAGGACTCACCTTCGAGCGCTTCGAAGTGCTCGAACGTGAGGTGCAGGAAGGCGACTGGCACCGGGGCCGCAGCGCCGTCGTCCAGGTGCTCGCGCGCCGCTGAGCCGGGGGCCGCTCAGGAACAACCCTTCCTCCCGGAGTGTCCACGGGTACGATGCCGCCTCTTCGAAGGGGGACCCCCGCATGCACTCCTCACCCCGTGGTGCCGTGAGCCGCCGTCTGCTCGTCGGCCTCGGCATCGCCCTCGCCGTGATCCTTGGCTTCGCCAGCACCCAGACCTGCCTGAGCGTCGGCTTCAGC
>JBBRUE010000491.1:0-5809 GCA_038248085.1 Myxococcales bacterium
GACCTGCGCGCGCTCGACGGGGTCTCGCTGCGCATCGAGCGGGGGGAGTTCGTGGCGATCATGGGGGCCTCGGGCTCGGGCAAGAGCACGATGATGAACATCCTCGGGGCGCTCGACCGCCCTACGTCGGGGCACTACCGGCTCGACGGCGTCGAGGTCTCGACGCTCAGCCGCGCCGCGCTGGCCGGCGTGCGCAACCGCACCATCGGCTTCGTCTTCCAGAGCTTCAATCTGCTCTCGCGCACCACCGCGCTGGAGAACGTCGAGCTCCCGCTGCTCTACGCCGGCGTCTCGTCCTCGGCCGAGCGGGTCAAGCGCGCGACCGACGCCCTGGCGCGGGTGGGCCTCGGGGAGCGCGTGGGGCACCTCCCCAACCAGCTCTCGGGCGGGCAACAGCAACGCGTGGCCATCGCGCGTGCGCTGGTGAACAAGCCGCAGCTGCTGCTGGCCGACGAGCCGACGGGCGCCCTCGACTCGAAGACGAGCGTCGAGGTGATGGAGCTGCTCAGTGAGCTCTCGGCCGAGGGCATCACCGTGGTGCTGGTGACGCACGAGCGCGACATGGCGGCGTGGGCGAGGCGGGTGCTGGTGATGAAGGACGGTCGGCTGGTGAGCGACGCCGCGCAGACCCCGCTGAGAGGGGCGGCGTGACATGGGCCCCCTCCAGACCTTGCGCCTCGCGTTGAAGGCCCTGCGCCGCAACCTGCTGCGCAGCTTCCTCACCGCCCTGGGCATCATCATCGGCGTGGCGGCCGTCATCGCCATGGTGTCGATCGGCGAGGGCGCCAAGAGCCAGGTCGAGGCTACCTTCTCGGCGATGGGCACCAACCTGCTCATCGTGATGCCCGGCTCGAGCACCTCGGGCGGCGCGCGCGGCGGCTACGGCTCGCAGCCCACCCTCACCCGCGACGACCTCAAGGCCATCAACACCGAGTTGACGATGGTCGACTCGGCCGCGCCCGACCTGCGCACCAACGCGCAGCTCCAGAGTGAGGAGCAGAACTGGGCGACGCAGGTGCACGGCACCACCCCGGCGTTCTTCCGCATTCGGCAGTGGAACGCGACGGGCGGGGTGACGCTGACCGACACCGACATCGACTCGGGCGCGAAGGTGGTGGTGCTGGGCGCGACCGTCGCCGAGAAGCTCTTCGGTGCCAACGCCGAGGCGCTGGGTCAACTGGTGCGCATCAAGGGCGTGCCCTTCCAGGTGGTGGGCGTGCTCGAGCGCAAGGGGCAGAGCGCGAACGGCCAGGACAACGACGACACCGCGCTGGTGCCGCTCTCGACGTTCCTCTCGCGATTGAGCCCGTCGCTCGGCGCGTTCCTGCCCGGGGTCATCCTGGTGCGGGCGGTGAACGCCGAGGCCGTGCCGAAGGCGCAGCAGCAGGTGACCGACCTGCTGCGCGAGCGCCACCGCATCGCGCCTGGCGCTGACGACGACTTCAACATCCGCAACCTGGCGGAGGTCGCCTCGGCCCAGCAGGAAGGCGCCGACACGCTCTCGTCGCTGCTGGCGAGCATCGCGCTGGTGTCGTTGCTGGTGGGCGGCATCGGCATCATGAACATCATGCTGGTGAGCGTCACCGAGCGGACCCGGGAGATCGGCATCCGCATGGCGGTGGGCGCGACGCCGGGCCAGGTGCTGGCACAGTTCCTCACCGAGGCGCTGACCCTCTCGCTGCTCGGGGGGCTGATCGGCGTCGGCGCCGGGGTGCTCATCGCGCAACAACTCTCGGCGGGCTTCGGGTGGCCGCTGCTGGTGCGCACCGACATCGTGTTGCTGGCCACCGCCTTCAGCGGGCTGGTGGGCGTGGGCTTCGGGCTCTACCCCGCCCTCAAGGCCAGCCGCATGGACCCCATCACCGCCCTGAGGTTCGAGTGATGAAGACGCTCCTCCTGTTCCCCCTGCTCTCGACGGTGGCCTTCGCCGCCCTGCCCGAGGCGTTGACCCTCGACGAGGCGCTGGCCCTCGCGCACCAGAACCAGCCCACGCTGCGACTGGCCAGGGCGCAGGTCGACGCCGCCGAAGCGCGGGCTCGGCAGGCGTTGGCCCCGATGCTGCCGACGGTGTCGCTGGGGCTGGGCTACTCGCGGGCCACGGCGAACTTCGCGGCCCAGGCCGGCGCGGTGCCCAACGGGGTCGACACCCTGTCGTCGGCGTCGCTCAACTCGTTCGACTACTGGACCGGGAACCTCCGGATCAGCGCGACGCTGTGGGACTTCGGCCAGAACTGGTTCCGCTCCCAGGCCTCGCTCTCCACCGCGCAGGCCCAGGCCGCGAACGAGAAGGCGAACCGGCGGGCGAGTGACTACGCGGTGCGCACGCTCTTCTTCGCCGCGGCCTCGCAGAAGGAGCTGGTGCAGGTGACGCAGGTCGCGCTCGACAACACCCAGGCGCACTTCGCGCAGATCGACGGCATGGTGAAGGTCGGCACGCGCCCGGAGATCGACCTCGCGCAGGCGCGCGCCGATCGCGCCAACGCGCGGCTCGCGTTGCTGAACGCGAAGAACGCCTACGCCGTCGCGCGGGCGAAGTTGAACCAGGCGATGGGCGTCGATGCCCGGCCCACGTACGACGTGCAGGGCACCGGCGCACAGACCGTCGAGGGTGAGACGCGCGAAGTGCCCGACCTGATGAACGAGGCCCTCGCCGCGCGGCCCGAGGCGAGCGGGCTCGCGGCGCAGGTGAGGGCCCAGGAGTTCAGCCTCCGCTCGACGCGGGGCGCGTACCTGCCTTCGCTCGGCGTGGCGTTCGGGGGCACGCTCGCGTCGCGGCAGCTGCCCACCGTGGTGCCCAACTTGAGCGCGCAGGTGTCGCTCAACTGGGCGCTCTACGAGGGCGGCGTGACGGTGGCCCGCGAGGTCGAGGGCGAAGCGGTGTTGCGGCAGCTCGAGGCGCAGCGGGACGGGCTGACGTTGCAGGTGCGGGTCGAGCTCGAGCAGGCGCTGCTCGACGTGGCCGCGGCGCGCGAAGGCGTCGAGGTGGCCGCGGAGGCGACGTCGGCCGCGCAGGAAAAGCTCCGGCTCGCAGAGGGTCGCTACCGGGCCGGCGCGGGGAACGCGCTCGAGCTGTCGGATGCGCAGGTGGGGGCGACCCAGGCCGCGGCGCAGGAGATCCAGGCGAAGTTCACGTTGTCGTCTGCACGCGCGGCGCTCGTGGCGGCGCTGGGACGAAGCTGACGGGGCGTTCTCGCCCCCGGGCCGGGGAGAGGGTTCGTTCAGCGGGCCCGACGCTCAGCGAGCACCTCCGCCAAGGCGCGCAACCCATCGGTCGAGGTGAAGATGCCGACCACCTCTTCGTTGTCGACGACCACCGCACTGCCCAGCTTGTGACGGGCCATGTGCCGCGCGGCCACCTCGACCGGGGTGGCCGGCGTCACCGTCCACGGAGCGCGGCGCATCACCTTCACCAGCGGCACGTCGGCCCGATGGGTCTCCACCAGCTTCACGTCGCGCTCGCTGAGCAACCCCACCAGCGAGCCGTCATCCATCACGGGCAGATGGCGCACGGCCCACTTCTTCATCAGCCGCTTCGCGACCGAGAGCGACCTCGACGCGTCGATCGTGCGAGGCGAACACGTCATCAGATCCTGCACGAGGAGTGTCTGGGCCATTCATCGCAGCCCAGCAAGCCCGGTGCCACGCCCGGTCTCTGCGGAGATGGAGCCGTGTCTGCGCAAGTGGTGCGCGATCGCCCGTCACCGGCCGTGTGCATTTGCAGGCGCGTCACGCTCACGCGCCACCACTGCTTTGGCCGAGGCAGCTGGTGAGGTGATCAGTCCGTGCCACAATCGAGCAGGCGTCGCGACCGCGAGCGCGAGCGACGCAGCTCGATATTCCGGTCGAGTTTCTTATCGTACGCGAAATGGGGTACTTTCATCACCTACACGCGTACGAATAGAAACTCGTCCACTTTCGAACCAGGTAGGTGCTTCCCTCAGTTGCGCATCCTCGTGTCGTGCCGCGGGGCCTCCCACCGTGCACCGCGGGGCTTCACCTTCGAGTTGATGCCGGCCATGAACGTGCTCAGCAAGGAACCGGTCGCGGCGCAGTGGAAGGTGACGATCCTCGCAGCGCCAAAGTCCGCGAGGCAAGCTCCGCTCCCGGTGCGCGTCGGCGTCATCGAGAAGCTCGTCGAGTGGCGATGAAATCAGACCCCGGATCCATCGTAGGGTGAACGCGCCATGGAACGACAGCGGAGGCGGTGGCGGCTCGTCGCGCTCGGCGTGTCGCTGGGCCTGCACGTGGGCGCGCTCCTCTGGTTGCAGTCCGGCACGGTGCCGGTGCGCGAACCGCGGAGCCCCAAGCTCCTCGAGCTGACCGGGGTGGTGTGGATCGACGCGGTGACTCCGTCAGCCCCACGGGCCACCGTGACGCCAACCCCGGGTCCCCTTCAGGCAGCTCCACTGCGGGCTCCGAAGACGACGGGGACCGGTGCCGTGGTGAAGACGCCTTCGCCTGTCCCGCTGCGCCTACCGATGGATTCGCCGCGCGCGATCGACCTCACGCGAGTGCCGGGCGGACTGCCCTTCCTTCCCGGGGGCTCCGGAGCCGGAGCGGACGCGCCTCGTGGCCGCACGTTGCACCCCGAGGATCTGCCCGGCTCGGAGGAGTTGCTCGCCGATGAGCAGGAGCGCGTCTCGGCTCGCGTCGGGACCTGGATGACCCGCGATCTCGCCGCCGCGCGCGTGCAGGGTGGGCTGCCCGACCCGAGCTACGGGCAGCTCGGCGCCGACCTGCGCGCGGCGACCGACGAGGTGCCGAAGTTCATCGACACGGACTCTCCGAAGGCCGTCGGCGGCGCGCTCCTCGAGAGCTGGGGCGCGGGAGCGGAGCGGTATGGGAAGACCGGCGCGCCCTACGCAGAGCCGGAGGGCCGGCTGGAGAACGTCGAGCGGCCGTCAGCCCTGAGTGACGCCGCGGCGAAGGGGAGCCCTGATGCCATCGCGACCGCCAATTTCCTCGCCGCCGGGGCACGGCTCCAGGAGTTCGCGGACGGGCGCGCGGGCCTCGCGCTGTATGCGCTGGTAGAGATTCGACAGCAGCCCTCGGGCGCGCTCGAGCGCGTGACGCTCATTCGACCGAGCGGACTGACGCCCTTCGACCGCTGGGTCACCGAGCGCGCGCAACACGTGGGCCTCGGGTTCTCGTTCGACGGCGGGGCCGGGACGCATGCACTCCGGAGCGTGTGGCGGTTCGACGGGATCCTTTTGTATCGCCGAAAGGTGAAGGCCTCGGAGATCAACGGCCGCGCCGCGCTGGGGATGATCACCATGGCCGCGTTGAGTGCGCTGTCGAGCCTGGGGAATACGGCGCCGCCCGTGCCAGGAGAACCCCCGCGCCCCCTCGGCCCCCGCATGCCCGCACTGTCCGGGCGGTTCGACGAGCTGACCGGCGAGATGGACGTGGTCGACCTGACGAACCCGACCTACGACTGCCGCGTCACGTTGCTCGAGGCAGACTGAGCTACTGCATCATCTCCTTCATCAGCGCGTCGTCGAGGTCGTCGTCGGTGCCCGCATCGGGGACGGCGAACTGCACTCGATCGGCCTCGCTGCACGGCTTGGGGTTGAGCGTGTCTTCCTGCACGCACTCCAGGTTCCACGCCTCGCGCGGAGCCACCCCGAGCTTCATCGCCTTCGCCCGCGCCGCGTCGATGTCCGGCTGCACCAGCGCCGTCGACAACCACGGCACCGCCATCACGATCACCAGGCACAACGTCAGCAGCCCGACGAAGGGCATCACCGCGCGGTACAGCGACACCACCGGCATCCGGAACCGGAAGCTCGAGATGAACAGGTTCAAGCCC
>JBBRUE010000492.1:0-5808 GCA_038248085.1 Myxococcales bacterium
CACCCTCTATCCGCTGCAGGCCGATGACCTCGAGTCCCTGCCCCGCGAGGTGGGGCGACTGGTGGCCAACGCGCTGCAAGCCTGTGCGCGGCTCCACGACTTCGCGGCGACGCGCAGCTGCACCGAGCTGCGCAAGAAGAGCCCCGGCGAGTTGATCAGCCGCTTCGTCGACCACGCCCGCTTCACCCATCGCTGGGAGCCGTGCTTCACCGAGTGGCTGCTGGCGACCGAGGGCGTGCTGCCCCCGCTGCCCCCGCCGCCGCCCTTCGTCCCCGGGACAGAAGCCGGAGCGTCGGGCCCGGTTCAGCTACCGTGGGGCCGATGAACGCCCCTGTTTCCCCCCGCGCGCAGTCGTTCAACGCAGCGATGACCGCGCACCCCGGCCCCCTCGACCTGCACCTCGAGGCCACGCGCGTGGACGGCCTCGTTCCCCCGGCGCTGTACGGAGGGCGCGTGCTCTCGAACGGCCCGGGGTGGACCCACATCGGCGGTCGGCTCGCGCACCCCTTCGACGGGCACGGCTACGTGCGCGCCTTCGAGTTCCTCGACGATGGCTCGGTCCGGCTCCGTGCCCGCTTCGTGCAGACGCCGGTGTACCGCGACGAGGCGGCCGTCAATCGCCTGGTCCACCGCGGCCTGGGCACCAACGTCGGCCCGCACTTCTGGCAGAACCTGCGCTTCGGGGCCCCGCGCAACGTCGCGAACACCACCATCGTCCCCTGGGGCGGCGAGCTGCTTGCGGGTTGGGAAGGCGGCGCCCCGTACGCGCTCGATCCCGACACCCTCGAGACGAAGGGGGAAGCGACCTTCGGCGGGGCGCTCGCGGGCCAGGCGACGCTCGCCCACATGCGGCACGACGTGGCGCAGCGACGCCTCGTGACCTGCAGCGTGGCGATGGGCCCGAAGACGAAGCTGACCTTTCGCGAGTTCGACGCCCGGGGGGCGCTCCTCGACACGCGGGAGGCGTCGGTGCCGGGCCAGCTCTTCGCGCACGACTTCGTCATCACCCCGCACTGGTACGTGCTGGCGAGCAACCCGCTGAAGATGAAGCTGGGCGAGCTCGCGCGCACGCTGCTCGGCGCCTCGACGCTGCTGCGTTCCATCGCCGCGCGGGACGACGTGCCGGGCGCGGTGCACCTCGTTCCACGCGGGCGACCGGGCCCGATGCGCACCGTGACGCTGCCGGGGCCGGCCTTCGTCGTGCACTACGGCAACGCCTTCGAGCGCGGCGACACGGTGCACGTCGACGCCTGTCTCTTTCACGCCTTCACCTTCGGCGAGGAGTTCGGCTACCAGGGCCCCGACGCGCCCCTCGACCCGGCGCTCCCCGACGCGCGGGTCCCGCAGCGGCTCTTCAGGCTCACGCTCCCGGGTGGCTCGTCCACCGGCACCTGGCAGCAGCTCGCGCCCCACGGCATCGACTTTCCCCGGGTGCACCCAGCGCACGACGGGCTCGACACGCCGCTGCTCTTCGCCGCGACGCGGGCTGATCTGCGCCACAGCGACCCGTTCGACTCCTTGATCCGCGTCGACCTGAGGGACCCGGAGCGGCCACCGGCCCTGTGGACCGTCGGGGAAAATGCCTTCGTCGGCGAACCGCTCTTCGTGCCGACGCCCGGGCGCGACGACGAGGGCCACGTGCTGGCGGTGGTGTCCGAAGGGCTGTCGGCGCGCTCGACGCTCGTGGTGTTCGACGCCTCGAAGCTCGAGGCGGGACCGTGCGCGCGGGTGCCGCTGCCCCTACTCCCCTATGCGTTCCACGGGACCTGGGAGGCGCGAGAAGACCGCTGATCACTGCTCGACGACGCCCCATTCCCCGGCAGTTGGGGTACCAGTACCCCATGGGATGGAATTACAGCTTCGTCAGCTTCCGAACGTCACCCGCGGTCGCGCTCGAGCGGCTCCAGTTGAAGCCGACCGGTGAGTTCAGCGAGGTCCTCGCGGAGGCGCCCTTCGCCGGCGTGATGCTCGACTCGGGCTGGTACCTGGTCATGGCGCACAACGACTTCCGTTTTCTCGAGCGCCCCCGCCTCGAGGATCTCTCCTTCGACTGCGAGCTGCTGGTGTGCGGCCTCTCGGAGAAGACCAAGACCAGCCAGGCCCAGGCGTGGCGCAACGGCGTGCTCGAGTGGTCGGTCATTCACGAAGGCTCGGTCGGCCGCGGGCACATGCAGCTCGAAGGAGGCCCCCCGCGTGAAGTGCACGCCCTGCTGGAGACCGCGCGCGCCAATCGCCAGCCGGTCGTCGATCACGTGTTCGAAGTGCCGCTCAACCTCGTCGGCTCGGTGATGGACTTCGAGTTCGGCGCGGGCCATCGCTTCGAGACCCTCGTGCCTGGCGCGCCTCCGTGGCGCGAGTTCCATCACCCCGACGGGCGGGTGTGGTCGATCCGCGCGGGCGGGCCCGGCTACCAGCTGCGCATCGGCGCCGAGAACGACGACCCGGTGCTCAAGGAGCGATCGTCGGGCCGCGCACTTCGCGACATCGAAGGGCTCGTGGCCGAGCAGCAGGCCGATGGGTTCGCGCCCGTCCCCTGAGCGTCGAATTCAGTGTTTTCAGTGAGTTCGCGGCTACCTTGGAAGTGACCGCGAAACACCGGAGCCTTCACCTCCGTCTGTCACCAGTCAGTTCTCGTTCCAGAAAGTGCCCGTCATGACCCGACGCCTCTCGATGCTCCTCGCGACCGCGGTGGTCGCCGTTTCCTGCGCTGCGCCTTCCTCCAAGCCCGTGCTGTCCGACAAGCGCATCGGCCACTGCGACTACACGGGGTCCTTCAGGGGGCTGACCGAGTGCAAGGACTACCACGGCGCGTGGACCTTCGAGAACAGCCAGAAGGACTGGACGGACATGAAGGGCACGATCGAGGGCGCGACGATGTGCGCCCCCAAGGTGTACCTGGGCGTGTGCCTGCTCGCGGCGAAGCCTGAGCAGAACCGCACGTACATCGTCAGCGACAACACCGCGAAGTGCGGCAGCGCGCGCACCGGCTGCGAGACCTTCGGTGGCGGATACTGGGACGTGTCGCCCCTCTGCGGCGGGGCGAACGACGAGCTGGTGGTGCTCGACAACGCGTGGACGCCCCCGGAGCGCGTCTGCCTCACCCCGGCCGCGGGCGAGCCAGCGGGTCATTCACCCAACGGCCAGGTGTGCCTCTGGCAGGGCATTCACGGCGCGACGGAAGAGGGCCGCTCGTACCGGAACGACGCGTCGTGCGACAAGTCGCGCAGCGGCCGTCCGTACTACGCGAAGGCGTACGACCCCCGCTACGACCTGCCCGACCCGCGCCGCACCGACGCGGCGTACCTCGCGGAAGAGGCGTGGGTGAAGTCGCAGATCAACGCGACCGCGTGCGTGTGCTGCCACGCGAAAGTGGCGCCCAACGGCGAAGCGTCGATCTGGGACATCGACCGCGACGGCAGCCTGGCGAACCAGTTCACCGACCGCGGCATCGCGCATGGCTCGGGCCTGGTGAACTCGATTCCCCTCGGGTCGTGGCCGAAGGACAAGAACAACGGCTTCATCAAGTCGGATCTCGAGCACCCCGACTACTCCATCATCCTCAGCACCGACCCTGCGCGCATGAAGGCGTTCTGGGTGAAGGAGCAGGAGTACCGCGGGCTCACCGCGGCGAACTTCGTCGGCGTGCCCGATGGGTTCGGCCCGCTGTCCGAGCAGTTCTACTTCAAGCCCGAGGCGTGCACCGGCGCCGAGGGCATCGCGGCCGACGGCACCATCACCTGGGGCAAGGGCCGCGCGCGCTACGTCTACGTGATGGAGGCGACCGCTCACGCGCCCACCGTGTTCCCCAACCTCGACCTGCCGGCGGACACGCTGTGGCGGCTCGATGTTCCGGCGACCGGAACACCCCTGGTGTCGGGCACGGTGAAGTACGGCGTGGTGTCCGACGGCACGAGCCAGGCGTTCCCGGTTGCGGGTGCGCCGGTGGCCCTCGTCTCGGGCAAGCAGTACTTCCTCGAAGTCACGGCAGACCAGATGCTGCCGATCACCCGGTGCCTCATCACCGCGCCCTGAGTGTTCGCCTCGGTGTAGCCAAGGGCTTCTGATAGGGCGATTCCATGGAGCTCCTCGCCTCCTATGGCAAGCGCACCGCGAGCGGCCTCCGCATGATGGTCGTCTCTCGCGACATGATCGGCTGCAACCAAAGGCGCATCGACCTGCGCACGGGCCAGACCCTGCCCGGTTTCACGCGCGGCGTGGCCTTCTCGCGCGCGGGACACATGCTGGTGATGAAGCCCGAGGGGCCGGCGATAGAGCATCCAGACGGGCACGTGGTGGCGCTGAAGGTCGGGGGACCGGGGGTGCGGGAGCCGCTCTTCGTGGGCTCGGCGCTGATCCTCCAGGACGACCCGATGTGCACGCGGGGCCCGGGGGTCTTCGACATCGATACCGGCGCGCTTCGCGGGCGCCTGGATCTCGAACCCGAACCCACCAACTTTGGCACCCGCGTCATCGTGTACGCATTCCTCTTCGATCCAAACGATGGGCGACACGTGTGGGCGGCCGAGAAGACACGCCTCCGCCGCTACGACCTGGAAACGGCAGGATGCGACCGCGAGATCCCAGCCCCTGCAGGAATGAAGAACTTCGGTTTCGGTCTCCTTCCCGACGGTTCGATCATCACCGCCGTACGTCCCAGCGGCGACCTCACGTCCGAGAGGGACGAGCTCGCCGTGATCTACGGCGAAGAGATCGTGCGGAGGCGTGCGTTTCCTGGCTCAGGCTTCCTCGTCGTCGACGGGCGCATCATCGCGCAACGGTGGAACGCGCATGAGCTCGTCGTCTTCGACGCGATGCTCGAGCAGATCGGTTCGATTCCGCTCGATCCGTCAATCGGGTCGCTGATTCCCATGCTCAACCTGTGGACCGAGAACGCCGAGTTCATCGGTGTCGGCAGCTTCAATCAAGTCCACCACTTCGGCGACGCGTCGCTGAAGCCCACGAGCGCCTCCGCGGCCGAGGTCGCGGCGCCGAAGAAGGCTGCCAAGGCTACGGCCAGGGCCGCGCCCGCCAAGAAGGCGAGCAAGAAGTAGCCTCCGGGCCGGCTTGTTCGGCGCATGAACCGCTCGTCCTCGGCGAGGACGTGATCGATCGCGTGGAAGAAGCGCGCCTGCTCGCGGGTGAGCATCGGGCCGAGGATCTGGAGGTCGCTCCCGACGCGCTCTGCTTGAGCTGCGTCAGCGTCGGCGTGTTGAGCCGGGGGCCATGGCGACGACCGTGCTCGCGGCGCTCCGCCTCGTTGACGAACTTCACGTCGTGCCGCTTCGCGTCGGTGAAGGCGCGGTCCGCGGGGTGGCACTGGGCGCCCCCTCGCCCGGGCGCCCGGGCGCCCGGGAAATGTCAGAGGTGGGTGGGCGAGGGCGTGGAGGACCGGCGAGATGCCGGGAAGGTCGGTGCTCCACGAGGCCTTTCGGCGGGGCTGGCCGGAGGTGTCGAGCTCGATGCCACCGCGAGTGAAGCAGGAGGTGGAGCGGTACCTCACGTGCGGCAACCTCATTTACGGCTTCGTCGAAGTGACGTGCGAGGCCTGCGCTGAGTCGCGAGTGGTGGCGAAAGGACGCCGTGCACGACAGCGCCGAGGTGGGCGTTCGCGTAGCGCACCGCGGCGGGCACGAGCTCCGACTCAAGGAGCGCATAGCTGCGATCTGGCTCGGGGCCGTCGACCTCGGACCAGCTTGCCGCCGGCTCGCTCTCGAAAGGCTGGAGCCACTTCTTCCCGCGTTCGGCGGTGAATTCGGCGCCCTGACGCGCGGCAAGGCCAATGCCCTTGGCCATGAGCTCGCGCAGCCG
>JBBRUE010000493.1:0-5778 GCA_038248085.1 Myxococcales bacterium
CCCCCACCAGGTACGCCCCGCGTGTGGCCTTGAACCCGAGCTGGGTGGTCGACGCGCCGTAGTAGCCCCCGAAGCCCGGGGTGCTGGTGTCGCTGCGCCAGGTCGCCCACTCGATGCTCCCGCGCGTGCCCGGAGGCCCCCGCACCATCAACACCGGCAGCACCTCGCGCCCATCGAGCGTCACGCTGCACTCCGGCACCAGCGCGCCCTTCTCGATGCGGCACGCGGAGTACGGCGAGCGCACGTTGCTCCGCAGCCCCTGGAAATCGACGCCCGAGACCGGCGACGCCTCGAGGGTCATCACGCCGGCGAGGTACTCCGAGGGCACCTGCACGGCGAAGACGCCGGAGGCGGGCAGGGTGAAGGCGACGGCGCGCTCCACCGGCCCCGGCCGGAACCCCGTCTCGATGGTCAGCGAGTCATCGACCGAGCTCCCGGTCACCGTCGTCGAGTCGCGCCCGTAGACGACGACCTGGTACTCGCCGGCCTCCAGCTGAGTGTCGAGCCACCACTCGTGCATCGGCTGTGCGGGCCGGGGCGAGAACTGCGTGTGGAACGGCAGCTGCGGCTCGAGCCACTCGCCGTTCTTCCACAGGCGCACATCACCCGCGTGGCGGCCCGCGATGCGCACCCACGGAATGCCGCGCTCCTTCAGCGAGAGCCAGAAGGTCGCCTGCTGCCGGGGCTTGAGCGTCGCCACCAGGCCCGCGCCGGAGATCAACCGGGGAGGGCTGGCGTTGAGCTCGAGGAAGGGGGTCGCGGAGATCGCCACCTGGCCCTTGCCGCGCTTCGGCGACTCGAGCCGCACCTTGTACTGGCCGGCGTCGAGCAGGAGATCGAGCTCGCAGTTCGCGCCGCCCACGTTGCCCGCACGGGCGAACGGGCCGCGCACCCGGTCGATGATCTCGCACGAGGTGCCCGCCGGGCTCCGCGCCGACAGATGCACCGCCGCGGGCGCATCGAGGGTGAGCAGGGTCTCCTGTCGTCCCGCGCCCGACACCGACGCGGTGGAAAGAGACGCTGCGTGAACGACGAAGAGAGAGAGGGCAGAAAGGACCGTGGCCATCGCGGCGGACGCTACACAGCAAGGTCCGCGCCGGTACCGATTTCTAGGGGTTACGCGATCAGTCGTGGCGCGCGCTCCACGGTGTCCCGGGCCGTGAGGGCCGCGAGCCACGCGTGGGCGCGGTGCTGATCACTCCACCGTGGCGTGCAGCTCGAAGGCCCCGCCGAGCGGGTCGAAGGAGTCGATCACCACCACGTAGTCTCCCGCCGGGACATCGGTCAGCACCAACTGGGAGGCCCCCGCGGAGGCAGGGAAGTCGTCGTTGCAGCCCAGCGCATCGACGCTGTCATTCGGGCATCCCGGCATCACGTACAGCGCAGTGTCGAAGCTCGTGCCGGGGCCGACCGTGCTCAGCGTGAGGCGGGTAGCGCGATCAGTCAGCCGCAGGGTGACCACGCCCTCGGGCCGGCCCGTGGGATCGGCGCTCGAGCAGCCCGACGGCACGTCCCACAGACTGCCTCCCTCGGCGCTCCCCAGCACCACCGCACCCGCGGTGGTTGGAATGAGCACTGGTGCCGCCGCGCACTGCGCCAACCGCAAAGGAGCCGCCGTCGCGCACTTGTTCGTCGCCCCCACTGTGCCCGGGGCGCAGCTCAGGTTGGGCCCACAGACGTCGAAGCCGCGCGCATCGCAGGCCTGCCCCGTCAGTCGCACCGGCACCGCCATCGGCAGCGCTGTCTTCGCCGTGCCGGTGTGCCCAGCCGCGTCGATGGGCGTGGCCACCAACTTCGGGACTTGCTGGTCGAGCGTCGACCCCGACAGCATGCGCATGAAGAAGGTGCCGTCGACCGCCAGCTGCGCCGCATCTTGATCGAAGGACGCAAGGTCCGGCGTACCGTCCCCGTCGGAGTCGATGGAGATCGCCTGCCCCTGGGCGTTCTGGAACTGGAAACGGATGGTGGTGAGATCGTCCTCGGGCTCCGTGCCCTCGATGAGGATCGTCGGGCCGTTGGTGCCCCGATAGAACGCCATGCGCCCGACCTGCGGCGCGAGGCCCTCGGCGCACACCGGCGGCGTGCCGCGGCACCCGAGACTCGGCTCACAGCGGTTGGCGACGAAGAGCGGGTCACACCCCGCGCCTCGCGGTTGCACGCCCTGGGGCGCGACGGGCACCACCTGCTCCTCAGAGCGCAGGCCTGTCGCGTCGATCAACGTCACGGCGACCTGGGCCACCTGGAGCCCGCCGGCGAACAGACCCCGCGCCGTCGCCGTCGCCGTCCCCGTCTCACCGGCCCACCGTTTCCCCGCGCGGGCGAGCGAGCCCTCGGAGGCGTCGGCCTGCCCGTCGCGGTTGGTGTCGAGGGCCACCAGCGGCCCCCCCAGCGAGTCCAGCAGCCGCACCCAGACCGAGACCACGTCGAGGTTGCGATCTTTCCCCTTCACCGAGAGCAACAGGTCCCGCCCGGTGCGCCCCGCCACCCGGGCGTCGAGCGTCGTCCACACCGGAGCGACCGCCGTGCCGCCGTCGGTGCTCACCACCGTGCCTCCGCCGCCACCGCCGGCTCCACCACCCCCGCCGGCACTGCCGCCACCCGTGCCTCCGCCCGTCGTCGAGCCTCCGTCGGTCGCCGAGGTCCCACCGTCCGCTCCATTCATCGGAGGCAGACAGGCTGACAAGACGAGCACCGGCACCAGCAACTGGAAGAGTTTCATGTGTGGCTCCCCTCGAAAAAGGTGAAAGGGGCGGGCGCTGAGTGCCCGCCCCTCTCGTGGTCAACGATTCATGCGTGGAGACTCAGAGTTCGCAGTCGAGCGCCGCGTTGGTCGCCGGGCCGGCGCCCGCGAACCAGATGTCCGAGCCGTCGCCACAGGTGATGGTGTCGGTGCCGCCGTTGGCCTCGATGAAGTCGTCGCCGCCCAGGCTGTCGAAGGTGTCCGCCGCCGAGCTGCCGATGAAGTGGTTGTTCGCCGCGTTGCCGGTCACGTTGCAGGCCAGCGCAGCGTCACAGGTCACGTTCTCGGTGGTGGTGTCGACCAGCTTGCCCGCGCCGCCGCCCGTGCTCGCCGTGGTGCCGTCCATCACCAGGGTGAAGACCGAGCCGTAGCCGCTGAAGTCGACGGTGTCGATGCCAGCGCCGCCCGAGATGACGTCCGCACCCAGGCCGACCGTGGCGAAGGCGCCCTCGACGAAGGTGTCGTCACCCGCGCCGCCAGTCATCGTGTCGGCACCCGCGCCGCCAGTGATGGTGTTGTTGAGGGCGTTGCCGGTCACCACGCACGCCCACAGCGCCGGGCACTTGAGGTTCTCGACGTCGTCGCGCACGTTGTCCAGCTCGGCCCCCGCGACGTTGCCGTCGTTGGCGACGTTGAGGTCCATGGTGACGGTGATCGTGTTGACGCGCGCCGAGTAGTCAGCGGTGTCGATGCCGGCCTCGCCGTAGACCGTGTCGTTGCCGGCGCCGGTCGAGGCCAGGAGCCCCATGTAGAAGGTGTCGTTACCTGCGCCGCCGTAGAACGTCTGGTCGCCGGTGGTGCCGGTGAAGAAGTCAGCGCCCGAACCGCCGCGCACGATCTCGACGTCGCTCTTGATGTCGTCGGTCTCGGCGGCCTCGCCGTCGTCGGCGCCCGCGCCCACCGTCACGTTGACCGTCAAGGTCCGCGCCGCGTAGGTCACCGTGTCGGTGCCGCCACCGCCGTTGTACACGTCGGCGTCGCTGTTCTTGGTGCCGCCGCTGAGCGTGTCGTTGCCGAGGTCGCCGTAGATGGTGTCGTTGCCGTCGCCGCCGGTGATCACGTCGTCCCCGAGCCCGCCGTAGATGGTCTGGGCTCCGGTGTACGCCGCGCCGCCCGTGCCGTAGGCCGTCGGGGCGGTGGTGGCGTTCGCGTTGAACACGTCCGCGCCGCCGCCGAGGCTGTAGGTGTAGGCGATGGTGCCCGTCCCGGTGACCTGGATGTCGTTGAAGAGGTCGACGTTGAAGGCGATGGAGGTCGCCAGGGCGGTGCCGCCCACGGTGATGGTGTCGACCGCCGCGCCCGCGCCACGGATCTTGAAGACGTCCGCGCCAGCCAGCAGGGCCGCGGTGATGCCCGGCACCCCGGTGATGCCCGGCGCGAAGGTGCCGTTCGCGAAGTCGAGGATGACGGTGTTGGCGCCGCCGGTGCCGATGATGGCGACGTTCTTCACCGCCGCCGAGGTCGCGCCCGCGGCAAAGACGTCGTTGACGAGAATGTTGCCGCTCACGGCGTGCTTCGAGATGATCGCCGTCTCACCGGTGGCGACGGCGACGGTCAGCGTGCCCGTGGCGAAGGTCGGGGGCGTGGCGAGCGCGGCCAGCGGCTGACCGATCTCCTCGACCCCCGAGATGTCCCCGTAGTCCTGAACGTCCTTCGCAGGACCGCACCCGGCAAGGGCGAACGCCGCCAATCCTCCGACCACGGCCATCAGCTTCTTCTTGAGCGACATTTGGTTCTCCTCGAGCAGCAGTGGGGCTCGGAGAAGGTCTCCTCGCCGGTGACGACAACGCGTCCCACTCGAGCAATCGGCACGCCAGCGCTCGCGCTGAAGGCCCGCTCGCAGATCTCGGGGCTTGCCGGCGTGGATCAGGACGATCGTCAAGCGCCCTTGAGGTCGGCTCTCACCCGTTCACTCGCCCGGACCCGCGCGTCAGACCCATGACGAGTGATTGCGACCGGCGGGAGCGCGCGCGAGAGTCGCGCCCGTGAAGTCGCTCGGCCTGGTCATGTTCATGTCGTGTGTCGCCCTCGCGCAGACGGCCCGACCCGCGGCCACCGCCACCAGCGAGGCGACGCGGCTGGGCGCCGAGTACTTCGTGCAGCGCGCTGGCGCCTCGTGGACCTACCAGCTCGCCAAGGGAAAGGGCCGGGTCACCATCGCCAGCTTCGTCGAGTGGCGCGCCCAGGTGAGCATCTCCCTGGGCAAGTGGTCCGGCGGCGCCACCTGGCGGGTGAAGGACGGCGCCTGGCTCGAGCGCAGCGGCCTGCGCGCCGATCACGAGGTGGTGCTGCTCCCCGCGTCGATGTCCCGCGGCACGCGCTGGCAGGCGCCCTCGTCGATGGAACGCGGCAACGGCAAGGCCTCGGTCTACGAGGTGCTCGCGCTCGAGGCCCAGGTCGAGCTCCCTACCGGCATCACCGTCGACCACTGCCTCGCGGTGCTCGAGTCGGCCCCGGAGGGCGGCGACGCCTTCACCCACTACTACGCCCCCAACATCGGCAAGATCGGCGTGCAGGGCCCCGAGGGCTGGCTGTACCGGCTCACCGAGTTCCGCAGCGGCGGCAAGGGCCACTCCGAATGAACCGGGCGGCGCGCGGGCTCGGCGTGGTGCTCCTGCTCGGGCTCCTCGGCGGGTGCCGCACGCTCCACGAGAGCGCCCTCAAGCAGCGCCTCGTGCAGACCCGGTTCTTCGCGCGCGATCTCCTCCGTCCCCTCGCCGAGGTCGACACCTTCTTGATGGACCGCCGCCAGGGCGCCGTGCGCAGCTGGTGCGAGCTCTGCGTCGCCAGCGCGCAGAACACCGAGGGCGGGGCCCGGCAGTACTGCCTGTCGAGCCACGAAGAGGGCACCTGCTTCGTGGCGCGCGCCGTCGGCCCGCGCGCCACCCGCTTCGTGCCCCTCGAGCCCGACCGCGTCTCGGCCCAGGTGGTGCGCGCGCTGTGGGTCGCCCTCGAACCCGAAGCCGCGGCCGCCGCCGACGTGGCCGACGGCGAGGAGATCGCCGCCCTCGCCTCGAAAGAAGAAGAGGACTTCACCC
>JBBRUE010000494.1:0-5731 GCA_038248085.1 Myxococcales bacterium
GGACCTCTTCCTCGGTCGCCTGCGGGAGCACGAGCGCGGCCACCAGCAGATCGCGATCTCGAACGGTCGCGCGCTGCTCGACGAGGTGCAGGCGCTGCTCCACCGGTTCGACGGGGCGTTGGTCGGGCGCGGGTTCCCCGACGTCGCCACGCTGCTGCGGTCCCTCATCGGGGTGCGGCGCGCGGTCGCCCTCACGGCGCGCGACGACGCGGCGGCCGAGGTGCTCCACCCCGACGAGCCGGAGTTGCAGGTGCTCGCCCGCTTCGGCCCCGCGCTCGAGGCGCTCTTCTCGCGGCCGGTGGCGCGCGCCCAGCGGATCCCCTTCACCCTCGCCGAGCTCGACGGGCTGCTCGCGCAGTGGGCCGAGGGCGCGCGGGCGCTGGCGGGCGCGTGGCGGCACGTCGCGGCGATTGACACCACGGGAGGCGTCGAGCGCACCCTGCGGCGCCGGGCCCGCCTGGCGCCGAAGAGCACGCGGGGCCACCTCGGGCCGCGCCTGCTGGTGGCGGCTGACTTCTGGCTGACCTCCGCGGAGGCGCGGCTCGCGGAGCTCGTCGCCGAGCGCTTCGCCCCGGTGCACCCCCGCGCCGACGAGCGCACCGCCTGCCTGCGCTTTCTCATCAGTCGCGAGGTCGACGGGGCCGCGCGCCTCGGCGAGTCCCCTCGAGAAGCGCTGCTCATGCTCGCGCACGAGTTGACCGCGGGCCCGGAAGGCCGCGCGCCGCTGGTGGGAGGCCAGGGCCAGGTGCTCCGCTGGGCCGAGGCGGCGGACGCCCTCGAGGGGGACGACGACTGGCGGCGGCTCCGCGACGGCCTGCGCGCGCTGACCTTGCGCAGCAGCGGGCCCTCGCTCCCGCCGCTCTACCGCGTCGGCGCGCCGAAACGCCTCACGCCCCCCCTGCCCGAGCGGCTGCGGGACTTCTTCCCGGGTGCGCGCCAAACGTGAGATGACTTTGCGCATGCTTCACCGTTCGTCGTGGCTCGTCGTCCTCGTGCTCGCTTCAGTCGCCTTCGCGGCGCCCAAAGTGAAGCCGAAGAAGGGCCCGCCGCCGCCTCCCCCGCCCGTGACCGAGCCCACCGCGAAGGTGGCCGAGGCGCTGGGCGACACCGTGCTCAATGGCGTGACGGGCGCGACGAAGGTGCAGGTCTTCCGGGTCACCGATTCGGGCGGGCTGCGGCCCGACCCTGCGAAGGCCATCGCCTCCGACTTCGTACGCGGCGCGGCGGGCAAGGAGCTCGACGGCCAGCTGCTCGGGCAACTGCGCAGCATCCTCTACGACGACAAGAGCTACCGCCTCGACCAGGACGTCTCGAAGTGCCGCTTCGTGCCGCACCTCTCGTTCCAGATGCTCACCGGCCTCGGCACGCTCGAGACGTTGATCAGCTTCTCGTGCAACCAGGTGCTGTTCATCATCGGCAAGCCCGGGGGGCGCTGGGTGCCCCAGGGCACCTTCGACCTCAAGCCCGCGCGCAAGAAGCTGCTCGAGCTGGCGAAGACCACGCTCCCGCAGGACGCCGACACCCAGAACCTGAAATGAAACAGCGCCCCGGCTTCGAGGGCCGGAGCGCTGGGGAAGTCAAAAGCAGCGGATCAGCTGATCAGAGCTCGCGGCTCATCAGCAGGCGCAGCTTGCCGCTCTTCTTCGAGACCACCGTGGCGACCGTGGTGAAGCCGAGCTTGCGGTAGAACGAGACGGCCGGGCCGTTCGCCGGGTCGACCCGGAGCGCCAACGTCCTGCGGTTCATGTCGCGGGCGATGGAGAGGCCCTGCTCGAGCATCACGTGCCCGAGGCCCTTCTGGCGGAACTCCGGCTTGACCACGATGTTGCGCAGGTAGGCCGCGCCGGGCACCGGGCCATCGCGCTCGATGGTGACGTAGCCGCACACCCCGCCGTTGAACTTGCCGACCGAGATGAAGGGGCGGAGCTTGGTGAGCGCCTCGAGGCTCTCGGCGTGCGTCTCGCCCCGCACCTTCCAGGGATCACTCCCCGAGCGCAGCTGGGCGAGGAGGTTCATGTCTTCGTCGGTCGGAACGGCAAACTTCACCAGCTTCCAATCGTTTGGCAGCGGCATCGGTGGGCTCGGGCTAGCTCCCACGGTGCCGTCCAGCTGCTTGTCGGTCATCGTTTCTCCTCGCGGTGTGCTTCAGCTCGGCCTGAGCTTGATCCTAACCACCTTGTCCAACGGCGTGCACGGTCAGACATTTCAATGACGTGGGGCCGGTGTGGCTGTAGGGCCCACCTCGACGCGCCCGCTGCCCGTTTGGTTCTTGGTGTGTCAGCGGGTTGGCCTCACAATCTGCAGACGTGCAACTGAATCACGCGCAACGCGAGCTGACCGTCAAGATCGTCTATTACGGCCCCGGACTTTCGGGGAAGACGACCAACCTCCAGATGGTGCACCAGCGAACGAGTCCCGAGGTCCGGGGCCGGCTGCTCACCGTCGAGACCCACGATGATCGAACGCTCTTCTTCGATCTGCTCCCGGTCTTCTTCAGCACCGCCAACGGCTTCAAGGTGAAGGTGAAGCTGTTCACCGTGCCCGGCCAGGTGATCCACAACGCGACGCGCCGCATCGTGCTGCAGGGCGCCGACGGGGTGGCGTTCATCGCCGACAGTCGCCGCGCGGCCGGCCAGGAGAACAACTCCTACTGGAAGAACCTCGTCGAGAACATGAAGGAGAACAACCTCGACCCGGCGCAGGTGCCGATCGTCATCCAGTACAACAAGCGCGATCTGCCCGAGACGAAGACGGACGCGGAGATCGAAGAGACGCGCAAGAAGGGCAAGGAGCCGGTCGTCGGGGCCATCGCCATTCGCGGCGTGGGCGTGCTCGAGACGCTCTACACCGTGCTCCAGTCGGCCTACCGGAGCCTCGAGGCCCGGGCGCACCTCTCGAAGACCATCGGCCTGACCGAGAAGGAATTCCTCACCCAGGTCTTCGCCAACATCGACATCGCCGGCACCGAGCTCGAGAAGCTGCTGCCTCCCCGCACCGCGGGGGTCCGCACGTGAGACAGGGCGAATCGGTACTGCAGCGCAAGATCTCGTTGGGCGAGATGCTCGACACCGAGTCCTTCAACGAGGTGGTGAAGGGCTTCGTCGAGCTCTACCGCGTGGGCATCAAGGTGTTCGACGAGAAGGGCGGCAAGCTCGCCGACATCAAGATCGGCAACGGCGACTTCTGCGGCTACGTCTTCAGCTTCCCCGAGGGGCGGTGGCGCTGCACGGCCACGGTCGGCCGGGTGAAAGATGGCCCGCTCGGGCTCAGCCACGGCGCGCGACTGCCGGTGCTCGAGCCCGACGTGGTGCCGCAGGCCAGGGGCATGCTCACCGTGCCGTGCTTCACCGGGCTGCGCTACCTCGTGGTGCCCATTCTCTGGGAAGGCGACACGATGGGCCGGGTGGTCTTCGGGCCGTTCATGCCGGAAGACCTCAAGGACTTTCCGCCCCGCACCCTCTCCGAGATCTCCGAGGGCTTCGACGTCGGCAACGCCCGGCCGCTGGTCGAGAAGGTGCGCCGCGCGCCCGAGGGCACCATCGCCCGGGTGATGCTGCACTTCGGCCAGCTGCTGCAGACGATGCTCTTCGGCGGTCAGAAGATGTTCCTGACCTCGCAGCTGCACATCGAGGCCACCCTCGACTCGAACCGCGAGCTCGAGGACCGCAACAAGAAGCTCGAAGAGGGCAACGTCCGCCTCAAGGAGCTCGACCGCCTCAAGAGCGCGTTCCTCGCCACCGTCAGCCACGAGCTGCGCACGCCGCTGACCAGCATCATCGGCTACTCCGAGATGCTCGCCGAGGGGCTGGCCGGCCCGCTCAACGGCGAACAGATCGACTACGTGCGCACCATCATGGAGAAGGGCGAGACGCTGCTGAAGCTGATCAGCAGCATCCTCGACATCTCGCAGATCGAGGCGGGCAAGGTGCGCCTCAACTTCGAGCCGATGGATGCGCTGGAGCTGATCAACGGCTCGCTGACCAGCCTCCGGCCCCAGGTGCAGAAGAAGGGCGTGGCCCTCGAGGCGAAGCTGCCGGCGAAGATGCCGATGGTGACCGGCGATCGCGATCGCCTGCGCCAGGTCATCGTCAACCTGCTCACCAACGCGGTGAAGTTCACGCCCAAGGGCGGCCGGGTGGCGGTGACGCTCACCGAGGTGCAGCACCAGCCCGACCTCAACGCGCCAGGCTACCGCATACTCGTCGAGGACTCGGGCGTCGGCATTCCCGCCGACCAGTTCGACAAGATCTTCAACAGCTTCTACCAGGTCGATTCGTCGTCCACGCGCGAGTACGGCGGCGCAGGCCTCGGGTTGGCCATCGTCAAGAGCTTCGTCGAGGGACACGGCGGCGTGGTGCGCGTGTCGTCCGAGATGGGCCACGGTTCGCGCTTCACCCTCGTGCTCCCGGTGTCCCCGTCGAGCCACCAGCAGGTGTTGATCACGCCTCCGGTCACTTCCGTCGGCCCGGCCGACGATCGCTTCTAAAGGCGTGTCATGAATGTCCTCTTCCTGAGTTCGGAGGTCGCTCCGTTCGCCAAGACCGGCGGCCTGGGCGACGTCGCGGCGGCGCTCCCCCGGGCGCTGCACCGGCGCGGCCACGACGTGCGCGTGTTCATGCCGATGTACTCGCGCGTCGAGCACGAGAAGTACCACTTCCGTCCCATCGAATCGCTCCGCGCCCTGAAGGTGATGTTCGGCTCGAAGAGCTTCGAGGTGAGCATCTTCGCCGCCGCGCTCCCGGGCTCGACGATGGAGGTGTTCTTCGTGCACTGCCCGCAGCTCTACGGGCGCCACGCGATGTACGCGCACGACGGCGACGAGCACCTGCGCTTCCTGGTGCTCTGCTACGCGGCCCTCGAGGCGGCGCAGCGCATGCGCTTCGCGCCCGACGTGGTGCACTGCAACGACTGGCAGACGGCGATGGTGCCGCTGCTGCTCAAGACGCGCTTCCACTGGGACGGCGCCATCTTCGGCAAGACGCGCACGGTGCTGACGATTCACAACATGAACTTCCAGGGCACCTTCCCCGCGAGCGTGCTGCCCGAGACGGGGCTGCTCCGCTCGGCGCACCTGCTGCACCAGGACCAGCTCAAGGAGGGGCGGATCAACTTCCTGCTCCACGGCATCCTCTACGCCGACGCGGTCACCACGGTGAGCCCGACGTACGCGAAGGAGATCCGCACCCCGGAATACGGCGCCGGCATGGAGGGCTTCCTCCGCGCGCGCCAGTCGACGGTGTTCGGCCTGCTCAACGGCGTCGACTACGAAGAGTGGAGCCCCCAGCTCGATCGCCAGATCCCCGCGCGGTACGGGGTGGAAGACCTCTCGGGCAAGGAGCGGTGCAAGGCGGCGCTGCTCTCTCGCGCGCACCTGCCCTCGGTGCCGGGCGTGCCGCTGCTGGGCATCGTGTCGCGGCTGGCCTCGCAGAAGGGCTTCGACCTGCTGCCCGACGCGCTCGGCCAGGCGCTGCGCGACGGCAAGTTCCAGCTGGTGGTGCAGGGCAGCGGTGAGAAGCGCTTCGAGCGCATGTTCCACGACCTGCGCCACCAGTTCCCGCGGCAGGTGCGCTTCCAGACGCAGTTCGACAACACGCTGGCGCACTGGATCCAGGCGGGCAGCGACTTCTTCCTCATGCCCTCGAAGTACGAGCCGTGCGGGCTGACCCAGCTCTACGCGCTCAAGTACGGCACGGTGCCCATCGTGCGCCGCACCGGGGGGCTCGCCGACACC
>JBBRUE010000495.1:0-5730 GCA_038248085.1 Myxococcales bacterium
CCCATTGGTGACAAATGGGCGCGAGGCCATGCGTCGGAGATCTCCCCTGTTTGTCACCAATGGGTATGCGTCCGGCGACCCCCGCGGGAGGGAGCGAGTCGAAGGAGAACCAGGAGGGCATGCACGCTTCCGCGCGCGGGTCGCAGCAGAGCTGCACCGCGACAGCCGTAGGCAGCGTGGGTGCAGTTCGCGCGCGTCGTGCACGGCCCGCTGCCTGGCGAGCCACGCCATGAGTCGGTCGAGTTGGCGGCAGAGCCGGTTGAGGGGCGGTCTTGATGCTGCTGGCCATCAGCGGACGACCTGATCAGAACGGATTCCTGATCGGCGCGGGGCGCATCGCGTCCCATTTCGAGACGCGGCAGTCGCCTTCTCCGACGGTCTCGACGAGCGCCGCGCGGACGTACGCGGCGTCGAGGCGCGCGCCCATCAGCGCCAGCAGTCGCTCGAGGAAGAACAACATCTTGAAGACCGCGGTGTCTTCGAGCGAGAGCACGCGCACCAGCCGCGCGTGCAACGTAACCTCGACGGTGCGCGAAGCCGCCCGCTCGTGCACGGGAATCGAGTTGAAGAAGAGATCGACGGGCAGCCCATGAAACAGCCCGCGCGCGTCACCACGTTCGGTCGCGGAGCTGAGCGCCAGAGGCCGATCGATCTCGAGCCCCGCCCGGATCAGCACATCGACGCCCTCCGCAGCCTTCTCACCATCGACGAAGAGATTGAGACCGACATCGTGCGTACCGCGCGCGGCGCCAAAGAAGCCGTACGCGATGGCACCTCCGATGGCGTACGGCACACCAGCACGCTCGAGAGCACCGGCGAAGTGCACCGCCGCCTCAGTGGCGTCCATGCGTCCTGAATTTTCGCACCAGCCCCAGCCAGGTGGCTTCGGCGCTCAGCGGGTCGCGTTGCTGGAGCACGGCCGGGAAGTCGGGCCGCGCCTCGAGACTGGCCATCGCATCACGGCACACGGATTCGACGATCTTTCCCCGCTCCGCGAGGCTCAGGCCCCGCAACGGAGCCACGTCGTTCTCGACCTCTTCGCGACGGTGCTCATCGAGCCTGCTCAGGAACCGGGCGACCGACGCTCGCGAGGGCCCAATGCACTTCGACGCGCTCAGCGACGGCGGCGCTGACGCAGGAACATCACGCCCGAAAGCGCCAGCCACAGCGTGCTGCCTGGCACCTCGGTGCAGGTACACCCGGTGCTCTTCGGCTTTTCAGGGAGCCCGGGGAAGATGACGCCCCCACCACCCGCGCCGGCCGTCCCGGCACCCGCGCCGCCAGAGCCACCCGTGCCTCCGCCCGAGCTGCCACCGGTGCCGCCGCCGACTGAACCGCCGCCAGCGCCGCCACCCGCTGCGCCGCCCCCTGCACCACCGCCGACAGGCACGCCGCCGCCGGCGCCGCCACCGACCGGCACACCGCCACCGGCGCCACCGCCGACCGGAGTCCCACCGCCACCGCCGGTGCCCGTGGTCCCGCAGTCCTGCAGGCAGAAGTTGCCGCCCGTGGTGCCCCAGCACGATGAGCCCACCGCGCACGGCACCGCCATGCTGCAGGTGGCCGCGCCGGGAGGAATGCCGGTCGAGGTGTTGGTGTCGACGCAGGCGAAGTGGCCCATGCCCGAGGCATCGACGCACGTCGTCCCGGCGACCGTGCAGGTCCCCGTCGTGCCACCGCCACCGCCTGCGCCACCACCCGTCACCCCACCGCCGCCAGCGCCACCGCCGATCGGCGTGCCCGCGCAGTCGAGCAGGCAGGCATAGGTCGCCGGGGTCGCGGTGCCCGTCTGGAAGCAGGTGTAGCCGCCCGGGCACGCGGTCGAAGGACCGCACGTCGGGTTCCCGGGGGGCAACCCACCGGCGTTGGTGACGCACTCGAAGTTGCCCGCGTTGGTCGCGTCGATGCACATCTGGCCCGCGGGACAGGCGCTCGTCGTCCCGCCGCCTCCGCCCGTGGTCCCGCCACCACCGCCGGTCGCGCCACCACCACCACCCGCGCCGCCGCCGACGCCGCCGTCGACGCCCGTGCAGGGATTGACCGCGGTGCTCGCGCCCGTGACCCAGCCCGCCGCCGCGTAGCCACCCGCCGTCGCCGCCGAGGCCGCGCCGCTCTTGATGAAGGTCGCCATCGCGAAGACCGACTCGTAGACCGCCTGGTTGCAGGACGCCGCGTCCCCACGCGACACGGTGCCGGTGATGCGGCGAAGCGAGTCGAGCGACGGACCGCCCGAGTCACCCTCGCACACGCCCTTCTGCTGGGTGGTGCCGCCGATCCACTCGTTGGTGGGGCCGACGCCGGCGCCGCAGTTCCCCGAACACAACACGCTCACGCCGGTGACTGAGTTGCGGGTGCCCGCGGTCATGCCGTTGGGCGAGGTCACCCCGAAGCCGACCGCGGTGTACGCCTCGCCATCGGTCACCGGAGAGTCGACCCGCGGAATGAGCGGACAGATGTTGGTGATGTTGGTGGTCAACCGCAGCAGCGCCATGTCACCGCCGCAGATGCTCGTGCCCGACACTGACACCTGGTTGACCGCGAACCAGGTCGCGTTGTCCGCCGTCGGCCACTGCGGGTTGCCGCTGTTGAAGATCGTCGCCGCCGCCGTCCCGTTGGTGGTGACGCGGAACGACGAGGGCGCGAACTGGTTGGAGAACGGAGACCCGCTGCAGCTCTGGATGGCGCCCACGTCGGCTACGCAGTGATGCGCGGTCAGCACGAGGTTGGGCGCGATCAACGAGCCGGTGCACACCGCCATGCCCTGCGCGGTGTTGATGAGAATGCCGACCACGTTGCTGCTGGTGCCGTCGAAGCTGCCACCCTGAATGCCCTGCTCCACCGAGGTCACCGGCTTGCGGACCGAATAATTCGTGGTGTCGAACGAACGGGGTTCGGCGTTGCACGCGGCAAGACCCAGGCACGCGAGTGCAGCGAAGAAACGAGACGACGACATGGGGGGACATCCTTTTTGAGAGGGAGCGCTGGCCCGCGCCCCGTCCGGCCGGAGTGCTCCGTAGCCGGTGGCCCATTCAAAGAAAAGCCACCCCCTGTCCCGAGGAGAAATTCCCCCGCCGCACTGCGTCGTTTCTTCTCGAGAGGTGAGAAGGCCCTGGGAATGCGGCTTCAAACGCGTCGGGACTTGGGGCAAGACCCGAGCACCATGCTGCACCTCATCCCCGCCCGGCAGACCCGACCCGACAAAGACGTCATCTTCGCCCTCAACGCCGAGGCCCTGCGCCGCAAGCAGGCCGGGGAGTCGATCATCAACGCCACCATCGGCTCGCTGATGAACGACGACGGCTCGCTCGCGGTGCTGGAGACCGTGAGCCGGACGCTGCGCGAGGTGCCCGCGGCCGAGTGGGCAGCCTACGCACCCATTCCCGGCACGCCTGCCTTCAACCAGGCCATCATCGACGACACGCTCGCCACGCAGCCGGCGCTCAAGGCGGCGGCCACCTCCGTCGCGACGCCGGGCGGCACGGGCGCGCTGCGGCACGCGGTGATGAATTACCTCCAGGCGGGCCAGGCGCTGCTGACGCCCAGCTTCTACTGGGGCCCGTACCAGACCATCTGCGAGGAGCACGAGCGCACGCTCGAGACCTTCCGCATGTTCACCGACGCCGGCGCGCTCGACGTGGCCGCGCTCGACGCGAAGCTGGGCGAGGTGCTCACCAAACAGGGCCGCGCGCTCATCTTCCTCAACGACCCGTGCAACAACCCGACGGGCTATTCGATGACCCGGGCCGAGTGGAAGCAGGTGGTCGAGGTGCTGCTCAAGCACGCCGACAAGCCGGTGACCCTGCTGGTCGACATGGCGTACTGGCTCTACGCGGGCCAAGGCGAGCCCCGCGCCTTCCTCGCCGAGCTGGTGCCGCTGCTGGGCAAGACGGGCCTCCTCTTCGCGTGGAGCGCGAGCAAGTCGTTCACCCACTACGGCCTGCGGGTCGGCGCGCTGGTGGCCTGCGAGGCCGACGACCAGGGCCGGGCGGCGACCCAGGCGGCGCTCGCCTACGCGTGCCGCGGCACCTGGAGCAACTGTGTGCGGGGCGGCCTCGTCGCGGTGTCGAAGCTGCTGACCGACGCGAGCCTCAGGACGGCCTGCGACGCCGAGCGCGAGAAGCTCAAGCGCCTGCTGCAGAACCGGGTGAAGGCGTTCAACGCGGCCGCGCAGCCGAAGGGCCTGAAGTACCCGCGCTACGAGGGTGGCTTCTTCGTCACCGTGTTCCACCCCGAGGCGGAAACCCAAGCCGAGAAGATGCGCGGCCAGGGCGTGTTCGTGGTGCCGCAGAAGGGCGCCCTGCGCGTCGCGCTGTGCAGCGCCTCCGAGGCCGACGTCCCTCGCCTCGTCGCCGCGCTGGCGATGTGAGCCCGGCCCCCTTCTTCACCGCGTGCCCAATCTGCGGCGCGACGGAGCAGTCGACGGTGGTGGCCTTCCCCGAGCTCCGCTTCGCGCGGTGCACCGCGTGCGGGCTGCTCTACAAGGCCGAAGAAGACCCCGAGCTCCGCACCCGCCTCGCGAAGACCTACGACGCGGGCTACTTCATCAACGGGCAGGCGCAGTACTTGAAGCGCTGGGCGCACCGGGTCGCGAAGTGCCGGCGCCAGCTGCTGATGTGCCTCGAGTTCGCCCCGCACGCCCAGCGCACCCTCGATGTCGGCAGCAGCGCGGGCTACGTGCTGGCCGCCGCGCAGTCCCTGGGCCTGACGCCGACGGGCATCGACATCGCGGCCTTCTCGGCGAACCTGGCGAAGGAGCGCGGCTTCGCGGCGGCCACCGCCTCGCTCACCGAGCTCCCCTTCCGCGACGGCGCGTTCGACATCGTCACCGCCAAGCACACCCTCGAGCACGTGCGCACCCCGAAGCAGGGCCTCTCGGAGCTGGCCCGGGTGCTCAAGCCCGGCGGCGTGGTGCTCGTGGTGGTGCCCGACGCGGCGTACTGGCACCTCAACGCGGCGAAGACGCGCGGGAAGTACTTCCGCCCCGAGCGCCTCGGCTGGCAGCACCACGTCTATTACGACGTGGCGACGCTCCACCGCGGCCTGACCGATGCGGGCCTCGAGGTGGTGTCCAGCGACAAGGCGATGCTGCGAAGGCGGCTGGCGAAGGGCGCGGCAGCTCCGTGGGAATACGCCCGCTTTGCCGCGCTGAAAACGTGGACTGCGTTCGCCAGGGCGACACACTTGCGCCGTGAGATTCAGCTCATCGCGCGAAAGGGGGCCTGAGTGAGCACGCTGAACGAGAAGTTGTGGTTCTCCCACACCATCGAGGGTCTCTTCGTCCGTGGGCTCGGCGAGCGGCTCACCCCGGCGCTGCGCACGAAGATGGCCGCCGTGGGCATCGACCTCGCGAAGGTGCAGCCCGCGTACCCCATCGAGCAGGTCGTCGCGGCGTGCCGGGCGATCATCCCCACCCTGTGGCCGAAGCTCTCGGAGGACGAGGCGTTTCGGCAGCTCGGCGTGTCGTTCATGCAGGGCTACACCGAGACCCTCGTCGGCCGCGCGATGGTGCAGATGATGCGACTCATCGGCCCGCGCCGCACGCTGGAGCGCATGCAGAAGAACTTCCGCTCAGGCGGCAACTACCTCGAGACCCGCTTCACCGCCCTGGGGCCCACCTCGGCCGAGGTGTGGATCAGCGACGTCAGCGGCATGCCCGGCAAGTACGTGGGGATGATCGAGGAGGGCGGGCGCATGGTGGGGACGAAGCGCATGACCGTCGTCCCCCGGCCC
>JBBRUE010000496.1:0-5728 GCA_038248085.1 Myxococcales bacterium
AACCGATATACTTGGTGGTTGTTGTTTTTCTGAGTGGGCCTCTTCCCCTCTCCTCACGCGGCGGGCCGCGTGTGGTTGCGAGCCCCCCCGGCCCGCTTCCGCGCCTCGCCGCCGGGCCGCGTGGTCTCGAGCTCCGACTTCGAGATCGGCTGGGTCTTCGCCGCGTCGGGCTCCTTGCCCTTCAGCTTCACGGCGGGAATGCCGGGCTCGGTCTTCACTTCGCCGCGCGTCGGCGCCACCGCGGGGCGAATCTGCGAGGGCCGCTTCACCTGCGCGTTGGCCGCTTCTTCTTCGGTCAGCTCGCGAATGCGGAACACGCGGCCCGAGGCGGCCTCGGTCACGTGGATCGAGTTGTCCTCCTGGATGTCGACCATCACGTTCTGGCTGATCGTTCCCTGCTCCCCCAGTTTCTGCAGGCCCGCCTTGAGGGCCGACATCCAATTGTCGGCCCCCACCTTCAGCGTCACGTTGAAGCCATTTCCGTCGGTGGCGGGGATGTGGACTTCGAACTTGGACATGGCCAAAACCTCACCATATTTCGCGGTGATGCGGAATTTGTGTCTGCTAAGGAGTTGCACATGCCTGAAGAAAAAGGCCTGGGGTCGAAGTTTCTCGGTCTATTCGTCGAGAAGAAGGAGGGCACTCCGGCCGAAGGTTCAGCCGCGGTCGAGGCCCCCGAGGGCGAGCAGACCGCCGCGGAGCTCGTCGCGGAGCTCGCCGGGCAGACCGTGCCCCGGAAGGGAGCCCCGCCAGCCCATTCGCCGCCCATGGCCCCCGTCGTGGCCCGCCCGATGGCAGGCTTCCCCGCCCCCACCGGCCCGGTGACGCCCGCCCAGGTCGATTTCGACGCGGTCTTCAAGACCGCCGGCATGGACGCCGCCGAGCTCGACCGGGTGCGCAAGGCCGAGGAGCTCCTCAAGGGGCTGCCCGAAGCGACGCCGGTCGACATCAAGCGGCAGATCGTCGAGGCCTCGCTCAAGGCCTTCGGCTTCGACGTCGCCAAGATCATCGGGGCGGCGCAGAACCAGCTCAAGGCGCTCGACACCTACGTGCGGCTCAACGAGCAGGGCACGGCCAAGGCCCTCACCGAGGCGCAGGCGAAGATCGCCCAGCTCGAAGACCAGGTCATCTCGCTGCGCGCCGACATCACCAAGCGCACCGAGCAGCTCGCGTCGGTCGCCGCGGCCGCCGAGGGGCGCAAGGGCCAGGTGCACCGCGTGCTCGAGTTCTTTAACGCTCCCGCGGCGCCTGCCGCGAAGCCGTAATCCACTTCTGTCTCCACGTTTGCTGAGGGCCGACCATGAAGCTGACTCCGTTCGGGAAGTTGTTCATCGCGCTGGTGGCGCTGGCCGTCATCGGGTTCGTCGTCTTCAAGAAGTACGGCGACCAGGTGCGGGAATGGTCGGGCGCCGGGCCCAGGGTGGAAGACGGCAAGAAGCCCGCGACCGGCGACGGTGACATCACCAAGGACGACTTCGCCCAGGCCAACCAGGGCATCAACGACGCGCCGCGCGAGGGCGGCCTGCAGGTCAACGGCGGGGCCACCGTCGGCACCGCCAAGCTCAACCGCACCCTCAAGGTGGGCATCAACACCTGGGCCGGTCACGCGCCGGGCATCGTCGCCAACGGCGGCATGAAGCCGGGCAGCCCCAGCTCGCTCTACAAGAAGAAGTACGGGCTCGACGTGGAGTTCATCCTCCTCGAGGACCCGAGCGCCAAGCTCGCCGCCTTCATGAAGGGCGACATCGACATCATGTGGGACACCGTCGACTCGTTCGCCCGCGAAGCGAGTGAGCTGAAGGAGAAGGGCCTCAAGGCGCGCGCGATCATCCAGGAAGACTGGAGCCGCGGCGGCGACGGCATCGTCTCGCTCAAGACCATCAAGTCGGTCGAGGACCTCAAGGGCAAGCGCATCGCCAGCACCAAGTTCACCCCGTCGCACTGGCTGCTGCTGTTCCTGCTCTCGCAGTCGGGCCTCTCGCCGCAGGAGCGCGCGGAGATCGAGAAGAACATCGTGTTCACCGCCGAAGCGCCGCAGGCCGCCGCGATGTTCAAGGCCGGCAAGGTCGACGCCGCCGTGACCTGGGAGCCCGACCTCTCGGGCGCGGTCACCGCCCGGGAAAACGAGGCGCACGTGCTGGTGTCCACCACCGCCGCGACCAACGTCATCGCCGACACGCTCGTCGCGCGGCAGCAGTTGATCGACGAGGCCCCGGGCGCGGTGCAGGCCTTCGTCGCCGGCTGGTTCGACGCGGTCAGCGTGATGAAGGAAGACCCCCAGAGCACCAACCAGCTGATCGCCGACGCGCTCAAGCTCACCACCGACGACGTGTCGGGCATGCTCTCGGGCCTCAAGCTCACCAGCTACGCCGACAACGCGCTCTTCTTCGGCCTCTCGGGCCCGAAGTCGTACTTCGACTCGCTGTTCAACGGCGCCTTCGTCATCTGGCGCAAGAAGGGCGTGGTCAACACGGTGGTCGACGCCCCCGACTTCAAGGACAGCCGCTTCGTCAGCGCGCTGGCCAAGGAGTACGCGACGCAGAAGGTCGAGGAGTCGTTCGCGTTCAAGGACAAGCCCAAGGTCTCGGACCGGGCGATCGTCAACAAGAGCCTCTCGATTCACTTCACCACCGGCTCCGACGAGATCATGCCGGGCAGCTACTTCACGCTCGACTCGCTGGGCGAGACGATGCTCGCCTTCGGCAACACCTACCTCCAGGTCGAGGGCAACACCGACAGCCGCGGCAACGAGGTGGCGAACAAGACGCTCTCCGGGCGGCGCGCCGACTCGGTGAAGGCCTACCTGGTGAAGAACTTCAACCTCGACCCCAAGCGCTTCGTCACCGTGGGCCAGGGCAGCGCCAAGCCGATGGCGCCCAACGAGACGGAGGACGGCCGGGCGCTCAACCGGCGCACCGACATCAAGGTCGTCCTCAATGCCCAGTGAGGTGAAGGCAGCCCCTGCCCGGGCGCGGGCGAAGACCTCGTTGTGGGTGTTGCGCAGCGCGATCCCCGCGGGGGCCGGGCGGCTGGTGTCGGCGGTCAGCGTCGGGGTGCTGATCGCCGCCTGGTGCGCGCTCAGCTACATCAAGGTGCAGCGGGGCGACGAACTGGTGCCGCTGGTGCCGCACTTCTTCCTCCCGTCGCCCGACGAGGTGATCAAGGGCCTGCTGTACCTGATCTTCGAGAAGGACCTGCTGCAGGCGGTGCTGATCAGCGCCGTGCGCATCGCGAAGGCCTTCGGGCTCTCGCTGGCGGTGGCGCTGCCGCTGGGCATCGCGATGGGCAGCTTCGAGCTCATCAACCGCATCTTCGAGCCGATCGTCGCGCCGATGCGGTACCTGCCGATCACCGCCTTCATCCCGCTGTTGATCCTGTGGTTCGGGATCGACGAGTCGCAGAAGGTCGCCTTCCTCTTCCTCGGCACGGTGGTGTACCTGTTGCCGGCGGTGGTCGACGCGGTCCGCGCGGTGCCTGAAGAGATGGTGCAGACCGCCTTCACGCTGGGCGCGACCAAGGCCCAGGTGATCCGCACGGTGTTGATCCCCTCGGCGCTCCCGCAGATCTTCGATGGCTTCCGGGTGATGAACGCGATCGCCTGGACGTACATCATCCTCGCGGAGATCGTGAACGCGCAGAGCGGCATCGGCTACATCCTCCAGCTCGCCGGGCAGCACCTGAAGCCGGAGTGGATGTTCGCCGGCATCCTCGTGGTGGGGGTGATCGGCCTGCTCAGCGATCTCGTCATCCGCTCGGTCAACAGCCTGCTCTTCTCGTGGAGGGAGGCCGATGTCTGACGTGCCCGCCGCCCCGGTACCTGCCGCCCCCGAGCCCGCGCCGAAGCCGGCCCAGCCGCAGCTGAGCGCCTCGACGGTCCCCAAGCTGGAACTCAAGGACCTCTACATCTCGTACACCGACCGCAAGGGGCGCACGGTGCAGGCGGTGGAGAACGTCAACCTCACCGTCGCCAACAAGCCGGGCATCGGCGAGCTGGCGGTGTTCCTCGGGCCCTCGGGCTGCGGGAAGAGCACCATCCTCAAGTCGGTGGCGGGGCTGATGGTCCCCGACTCCGGCGAAGTGCTGGTCGACGGCAAGCAGGTCGAAGGCACTGGCCGCGATCGCGGCATGGTCTTCCAGAGCTACACCAGCTTCGCCTGGCGCACGGTGCAGCAGAACGTCGAGTACGGGCTGGAGCTGCAGGGGGTGGGCAAGGCCGAGCGCAAGAAGCAGGCGCTGGCGATCATCGAGCAGGTCGGGCTCAAGGACTTCGCCGACTCGCTGCCCAAGCAGCTGTCGGGCGGCATGAAGCAGCGCGTCGCCATCGCCCGCACGCTGATCAACAAGCCGCGGCTCATCTTGATGGACGAGCCCTTCGGCGCGCTCGACCCTCAGACGCGGTGGGGCATGCAGTCGTTGATCCTCGACGTGTTGCGCACGCAGGACAACACGGTGCTCTTCGTCACCCACGACGTGGCCGAGGCGGTGTACCTGGCCGACGTCATCTTCGTGCTCTCGCACCGACCGGCGAAGGTCCTCCACCGCATCGAGGTGCCCTTCTTCCGCTCGCGCGAGGCGGCGGTGAAGCAGAGTGCGGAGTTCAAGCAGGTGGAGAACCACGTGCTCGACCTGCTCCACGCCTCGAACGTCCAGGGCAACATTCGCGTGGGGCTCTGACGCCATGGCCAGTGACGGGGGTTCGCCCAACTACCTGAAGGCGGCCGTCCTCAACGTCTACAACCTCACGTTGCTGGGCGGCGCGGCCACGGCGGCGGCGCTCACCGGTGACTGGCTGATCGGCCTCGGCGCGCTGGGCATGGAGGCGCTGTGGCTGGTGTTCGGGCCCGACTTCAAGCCCTTCCAGCGCGCGGTGCGCGAGAGTGAGCGGGTCGCGCGCGAGAAGGAAGATCGGGCGCGCGTCGAGAAGCTGATGTCGGAGCTCTCGGAGCGCGAGTGGCAGCGCGCCAAGGCCCTCGACGAGCTCCGTCGCGAGATCGAGCGCGACATGCAGAACAACCCCTCGTTCCAGGCGATCCTCCTGGCGACCGAGCTCGAGAAGCTGTCGCAGCTCCACGCCTCGTTCGTGCGGCTGGCGGCGGCGTGCCGGCGCGCCGAGACGTACCTGCAGGCCGTCGACCTCAAGGACCTCGAGCGGCAGATCAAGGCGCAGCAGGGCCTGCAAGAGAAGATGACCGACGAGGCGGTGCGGGACCTCGCGGGGAAGAACGCGTCGGTGCTGCAGAAGCGCCTCGAGACGATCAAGGAGATCGAGACCTTCCTCGCGCGCGCCCGCGGGCAGATGAACCTCATCGAGAACTCGGTGCGGCTGCTGCGCGACCAGGCGCTCACCATGACCAGCCCCGATCAGCTCACCGAGCAGCTCGACGACCTGCTGTCCGGCGTCGACGCGGTGCAGGCGAGCGTGAAGGAGGCCGAGGCGCTCATCGGCGGCCGCCTGGAGCCGATCGCCCCCGTCGCCGGTACCGAAGGCACCAGCCAGTCGCAGAGCACGCGCGTCCGCGAGTGATCAGGCGCGCCGGCGCTTCTGCCCGATCGTCCCAGGGCAGCGACAGTCAGCCGGGCCCGCGCTCGCCTCGATGCGGCGGCTCCTGAACGAGATGAGCGTCGCCTGGACACAGCCTGCGCTGCGGCCGAGGGCGGCGGGCAGCCCAGGGCCCTCGCCCCCCGACCCGCTACTGGTCGGCGATGTTGAACTCGGTGCGGCGGTTCT
>JBBRUE010000497.1:0-5726 GCA_038248085.1 Myxococcales bacterium
AGCGAGCGCAGGCGCGCGGCATCACCGGTCGCGGCATTCCCCGCTCCGGATTCCTCCGAGTCCTCGACCACCCGACCTCCTTCGGAGGACAGAGTGACGCAATTCCCCCGTCCGTGGGCGGTTTTGGGTTCAGAAAGGGATACGCGGTCCGGCGCGGAGCACCTGGGAGGACAGGGTCCGACCAACGATGCGCTCGGCTTCGCGGGCGGCGGCGTCTCGCAGCGCACCGAGAGGGTCCCGCTGAGCCCCGCGGGCAACACCGGCCACGTCGGCTGAGGCGCCTTGCACCGCCACCGCGCCGTGTCCCAGCGTCCCGTCGACGTCGAGGCGGCCGCCGCGGGCCCGCCGAAGTTCTCCGCCAGCCGCAGGTGCAGCCACACCGCGTCGGGGAAGGCCGCCAGTTCCTTCGCGCGCGAGAGATGGTGTGCCAGCGCGGCGTCACGCAGTTGCTCCACACGCGCGCGGTACGCGGGCAGCCCGACGAACGCACCCGCGCGCTGCGCAGCCCGGCCAGGCTGGCGAGCGGTCACCGCGGCCTCGACCTCGGGCCAAAGCTGCAGACGCAACGTCTCGAGCATCGTCAGGGCGTCGGTGCGCGCCGCCGACGTCTTCACCGGAATCAACTGCAGCACGCCACTGACCGCCGTCGCGCGCGCATGGGGCTCGAGGGGGGCGAGCGAGTCGAGGCAGGCCCGGGCGGCACGATCGACCGCCGTGGCGCTCACGCCCTCGCCCGGGGCCGTGAGGCACCGCAGCTGGTCGCACGGCTTCGGTGCGTCACACATCGTCTCCGGCGCCTCGGGCTCGAGGCCGGTGGAGGCGGGCGCGTCGACCTTCAACTTCCCGAGCTCCACGTCGTCGCGCCGGTCTGCAGTGCGGGTGCCCGCCTGCCGCGTGGTGCGCTGCCGGGCCTCGGCGAGGAGCGGCTCGAGCTGCGCCACTTCCGGGCCGAGCGCGTCGGTCATCAACGCCTGGAGATCGTCCCGCGGGTAGGTCGCGGTCAGCGCGTCGAGTTCCCGCTGCACGGCCTCGATGCCCTCGGCTTCACGGACGGCCCTCAGCCCACCGATCACGTGGCGAGCGCACACGCGGCGCTCGGAGTTGAGCCGCGAGGTCTCCTTCACCAGCGCGTCACCCGGCGCCTCGGTGAGCAGCGTCTCGATGCGTTCCCGCGTGCGCGCGTCGAAGTCGGCGAACGACTCACACTGCACGGCCTCCTGCAGGTGCGAGGGGGCGGTGACGCACGCTGCGAACAGCAGCAGTCCGAGCGCGAGCGCGCCCCGGTGGATCATCGCCGCAGCTCTCCGGCGACGGCCTGGTCGACGATGTTCATCACCTGCTCGAGCCGCACCTCGAGGAAGCGGGCCCCGAGCTCGTCGTTGATCCCCGTGAGCACCGACTGCCGCTTTCCGTCGCGCATCAACGCGCACAGCTCGTAGCTGACGCTCCCCTTGTTGCCGCGCTTCTCGACGACGAAGAGCTGCTGCACGTCGCGCGTCGGGAGATCGCGCTTGCCCCGCCACGGGAGCGGCCCGATGCGCACCATCAAGAACCCGTTGGCCACGCGCACGGTGGTCGAGTTCACGAACGTCGCCAGCGCGAAATAGAAGAGCCCGAGGCCGACCCACACGTGGGGAAGGGCCAGCCCGAAGAGCAGCCGCTCCGGGTGGGTGAAGCCGTCGCTCACTCCGAACGCCGCCACGGCCAGGATGCCGTTCCAGAACAGGGCGAAGGGCATGATGAAGATCCCCAGGACGGTGAACCAGCGCCAGCGCACCAGCAGCGAACCCGGCGTCGCCTCGACCTGCCACCGCTCGGGGGTCGCCACCGTCGCCGCGCGCGCCGTCACCGTGCGCGAGCTGCCGAGGTCGATGAGCGCACGGCAGGACGGGCAGCGGGCGGCGCTGAGCGACTCCGAGATGGCATCCGCCGGGAGCGACGCGCTGCACGAAGGGCAGGAGGTCATGCCCCACTCTCGCACGCGCGAGACGAAACCTTCAGGTCGCGCTGCCCCCGAAGAAATGGTGAAGTCGCGACGCGATGAAGGTCGGGGACTGTCCCCCATGCAAGGCGCCGGTCGAGTTCAGCCCCGGGGCGGGCCAGGTGAAGGTCTGCGAGTACTGCCAGACCGTCGTGCTGCGCGGCGAGTTCAAGCTCGAGTCGCTCGGCAAGGTCGCCGAGCTGATGGACACCGAGTCGCCGCTGCGGCTCGGCCTCACCGGCCACTATTCCGGCACGCCCTTCACCGTCGCCGGCCGCATCCAGAAGTCCAACCGCACCGGCACGTGGGACGAGTGGTGCCTGCAGTTCGAAGACGAGCGGGTGGGCTGGCTGGCCGAATCAGAAGGTGAGTGGAAGCTCCTCTTCCCGATGACCAACGTCGCGCCGCCGCAGGTCGGCAACCTCGACGTGCTGGGCGCCTTCACCCTGCGCGACAAGACCTTCGTCGTCGAAGAGAAGAACAGCGCGGAGACGGTGTCCGCCGAGGGGCAGCTCCCCGGCTTCAACCGCACCCACCTCTACGTCGACGCCACCGGCCCCAAGGGCATCTTCTGCACGCTCGATGAGGCCGACGGGGTGACCGAGGCCTTCGTCGGCAGCTTCACCAACCTCAAGGCGATGGGCTTCGAGGTGCTGGAGCTGGTGCCCACGCCGAAGAAGGCGAAGCTCCGCGACGCGCGTTGCACCGAGTGCAACGGCATGCTCGAGCTCAAGGCGCCCGACGCCACCAAGCGCGTGGCGTGCCCGTTCTGCGGGGCGCTGCTCCAGGTGCAGGGCGGGGCGCTGTCGTTTCTCGAGCTGCTCGAGAAGCCGCCCTACGAGCCCCTCATTCCGCTGGGCGCCACCGCCAAGCTGCACGACCCCACGCTGCTCAAGCCCGAGGGCCCACCGCCCACGTGGACCTGCCTCGCCTTCCTCGTGCGCAGCTGCACGGTCGAGGGCACGCGCTACCCGTGGGAAGAGTACCTGCTGTGGAACCGGCACCTCGGCTTCCGCTGGTTGATGCACAGCACCGGGTTCTGGACGTGGCTGACCCCCCTCGCCGCGGGCGAGGTGTCGTTCGACTTCCGCCTGGCGAAGTACGGCGGCGAGTTGTTCCGCGGCTACCAGGCCGTCTACACCGTGACCGAGTACGTCGCCGGCGAGTGCTACTGGCAGGTGACCGCCGGCGAGCGCGCGGAGGCCAGGGAGTTCGTCGCCCCGCCGCGGTCGATCAACGTCGACCAGACCGACACCGAGGCCACCGTCACCCTCGGGGTGCTCGTCGAGAACGACGTCATCCAGAAGGCCTTCGCGCTCAAGAAGAAGCTCAACCCGCCCGTGGGCATCGCCCCCGCGTCGCCCAACCCGTACTCGAAGAACGCCGGCGAGGCGTGGTTGTGGAGCGGCATCTGGGCGGCGGCGCTGGTGCTGTTGATGATGGCCTTTTCCCTGCTCGGCACCACCGAGCGCTACTACCAGGGCAACTTCCAGGTGCCGCCGGGCGTGGCGTCGGGCAGCCCCGAGGCGCAGCGCTTCAGCGAGCCCTTCGAGGTGAAGAAGTCGGTGCCCCTCGAGGTGAACGTGGTGGCCCCCGGGCTGTCGAACAACTGGCTGGGCGTGTCCATCGACCTGGTCAACGAGAAGACCGCCGAGGTCATCCAGGTCTACGCCGAGCCGAACTACTACTCAGGCACCACCGACGGCGAGAGCTGGAGCGAGGGCAGCAACCACCAGTCGAAGTCGACCGACGTGGTCGAGGCGGGCACCTGGGTGCTGCGCGCCACGCCCAGCTTCGAGGCGACGCGCGCGGTCGACTACGCGGTGACGGTCGAGGCCGACGACGGCGCAGGCCTGGCGTGCCCGCTGGTGCTGATGCTCTTCCTGCTCGCGGCGCCGCTCTATTACTCACTGCGCGCCAATGGCTTCGAGACGAGCAAGTGGAACGACGCGGTGTTCCAGTCGTCGCCGGGGGTCAGCACCTTCCCCTACGCGAAGGCGGACGACGATGACTGACCTGGGGGCTGCATGAAGTACTTCGGAGGCATTCTGGTGCTGCTCTACGCGGCGATGCACACGCTGCACTGGGACCGGTTCCCCGACGAGGAGCGTGGCGAGCTCCCCACCTCGGTGCGCACCGCGCCGGGTGGCATCTTGAGCTGGCACGACGGCTTCATGGGAGGCAAGTGATGAACACTGACGCACTGATCCGGGGCGCCGTGGCGTCCCTCCTGTTCTCGACCATCGGCATTCTCGTCTTCGTCGCGGGCTTCTTCGTGGTGCGCAAGCTGCTGCCCTTCGACGTGCACAAGGAATTGGAGATCGACCAGAACACCGCGGTGGGCCTGGTGATCGCCAGCTTCATCCTCGGCCTGGCGTTCATCGTCGGCATGTCGATTCACGGCTGACCACCCCGAGACACACTGTCCCATCAGGGAGGATGAAACGCGGGGCGTACTGAGTCATCTGAGTGCGACCAATGAGCGATCTCCTCTTTTCTGAATTCAAGCTGGGCCGTGTCACGTTGAAGAACCGGGTGGTGATGGCGCCGATGACGCGCAGCCGCTCGCCCGGCAACGTGCCGGCAGATTTCGTCGCCACCTATTACGCGCAGCGCGCCGACGCGGGCCTGCTCATCACCGAGGGCACCTCGCCCTCGCCCGACGGTCTTGGCTACGCCCGCATTCCCGGGCTCTTCGACGACGCGCAGGTCGCGGCCTGGCGCAAGGTGACCGACGCGGTGCACGCCGCTGGCGGGCGCATCTTCGTGCAGCTGATGCACACCGGCCGGGTGACTCACGAAGCGAACCTGCCCGCGGGCGCGCGCGTGGTGGCGCCGTCGGCCACCGTCCTCGCGGGCGAGATGTACACCGACGCCAAGGGCATGCAGCCGCACACCGTGCCCCAGGCGATGACCGAGGCCGACCTCGAGAAGGCCATCGGGGAGTACGTCTCGAGCTCGCAGAAGGCGATCACTGCCGGCTTCGACGGCGTCGAGCTGCACGGCGCGAACGGGTACCTCATCGACCAGTTCCTCAACGTGGCCTCGAACCAGCGCACCGACGCGTGGGGTGGCACCGTCGCCGGCCGCGTGCACTTCGCCGCGGAGATCGCCCGTCGCGTCACCGCCGCCATCGGTGGCGACCGCGTGGGCATGCGCTTGAGCCCTGCGGGCGGCGCGTGCGGCATGGTCACCGACGCCGACACCGACGCGGTGTACCTCCAGCTGGCGAAGGAGCTGCGCGCCGCGGGCCTGGTGTACCTGCACGTGCTCGACCACTCGGCGATGGGCGGGCCGAAGCCGAAGCCGGAGCTGATCAAGGGCATGCGCGAGGCGTTCGGCGGCACGTTCATCGTGGCCGGCGGCTTCGACGCGGCGAAGGCGGAGGTCGCGCTCGAGGAGAAGAAGGGCGAGCTCGTCGCCTTCGGCCGGCCGTTCATCTCGAACCCCACGCTGGTGAAGAAGATGAAGACCGGGGCCGCGCTGCGGGCGCCCGACTTCAAGACCTTCTACACGCCGGGTCCTGAGGGCTACGTCGACTACCCGCTCGACTGAGTGTTGGGTCCTGACGCGGGGGGCGAGGGCGACGGCTCAGGGAACGCACGCGCGCTGGACGACCTGCATCATGCGCGCGCAGTCCTGGTCCTGGAGCCGGCCCTTCGCGGAGCAGCGCTCCACGGCCCACTTCGCGCCGGTCACCAGTTCTCCTCTCGGAGGCACGCCATCGCAGAAGCCGGCGGGCTTC
>JBBRUE010000498.1:0-5717 GCA_038248085.1 Myxococcales bacterium
CGTGGCGTTGAACCAGTCAGGCACGAGCCGTCGGGTGATGACCAGTGCGTGTCCTGGTGAGACCGGAAATTGGTCACGAATTGCGAAGGCGTGCTCGTTCGATGCGATCCACTCAGACTGGGGGATGTTCAGGAACGGTGACACCGCGGAAGTATGCTCGAGGCGAAAAGGCGCCAACTCGATTTCGTCGCCCCTTGAGGAGGCGATGACCCGAGTTGTCACACTCGGGTCCGTCCTCGTGCTGTTCACCGATGGGCACGCGAACGTGGGCCTCACCGAGAATGACCGCGGGGCGTGGGCGGCCCTCCTCGACTGCGCCGCACCTCATCAAACACCTTTCGAATTTCACCGGCCCGAACGCAAGTCGTTGAACTCAAACGGTTCCAGTGCGAGTACACCCGAAACTGTTTCGTGTGCCAAAAAGGCAAACCGTTGAAATGAAACGGGTGGGTCCCGGACACCCAAAAGAGTTTGAGGTGCTACTTGAGCACCGGTCAGGCCCAGCCGAGCCGATTGCGCCCGGCGCGCTTGGCGGTGTTCAGCGCGCCGTCGGCCCGATCGAGGAGCTCCGCGACGCTCTCCCCCGGACGGAACATCGTGCCCCCGATCGTCGCGGTGACCCGCAGACCCCGCTCGGTGCCCGCGTGGGACATGGCCGCGATGGCGTGGCGCAGTGATTCCGCGCGCGCCCGCGCCGCCGGTTCGTCGACGTCCGAGAGCACCACCACGAACTCATCCCCTCCGAAGCGGCACGGGAGATCCGTCTTCCGCACGCCCCCCAGGAGGATCTTCCCCACGCCCACCAGCACCCCATCACCCGCGGAGTGACCCTCGGTGTCGTTGATGGCCTTGAACGCATCGAGGTCCATCACCAGCAGCGCCAGCGTCGAGTCGATGCTCACCGCGCGCTCGATGACCGTCGGCGCTTCGAGGTCGAAGGCGCGCCGATTGGACAACCCCGTGAGCTGGTCGGTCCGCGAGCGTTCCTCTTCTTCGCCCAACCGCGCGCGGGTGAACTCGAGCTTCTTGATCGTCTCCTGCAGCGCTGCGTTCTGGCGTCGCAGGTCGGAGATCAGGTTGCGCTCGGCGTCGACCAGGAACGCGCAGGCCCGCTGCAACAGGGTGACGATCAGCCGGGGGTGCGTCGCGAGCAGCGACTGCACGCTGGCCTGGTCGATGCTCAGCAACGTCGCCGGGGTGGTGGCGATGATCGTCGTGCTGCGGCGGTGCCCCGGGTTGATGAACGAGAGCTCCCCGAAATACGTGCCGGGCGCGTAGCTGCGCACCATCGCGCCGCTGTCGAGCCGCGCTCCGACGTAGCCCTCGAGCACGAAGTACATCGAGTCGCCGGGCTCCCCCTCGCGCACGATGACGTCGTCGGTGGCGAAGCGCTGCTCCGCGCCAGCGGCAAAGACCGCCTTCAGCTCCTCTTCAGTGAAGGCATGCAGCGGAGACTCGGGAGGGAAACGGTAGCGCACGATGGGTCTCAGGCCTTCGGGGGGACCGCGTCGGGCTTCTCGCGCATGAAGATCCACAACGAGGCGGGCAGGGCGGTGAAGTCGGCCAGCATCGAGAACGCGAAGGCGATGCTGGTGACCACCCCGAACTGGCGCATCGGCGGCAGGTGCGAGAACGCGAGCGCGAGGAACCCGCTGGCGTTGATCAACGTCGCGTAGATGATCGCGTGGCCTGAGACGTGGAAGGTGTGGCGCATCGACTGCTCTGCGCTCGCGCCGCCCTTCTTCGCCTCCTGGTAGTGGTGGAAGAAGTGCACCTGGTCGTTCTCGGTCGTGCCGAGCACCGTGGTGGCGATGAGGATCGTCGCCACGTTGAGCGGAATGCCGAACAGCCGCATCACCAGGAACGTCGCGAGGATCGCGAACACCGACGGCACCATCGCCATCACCCGCGCCGCGCCCGAGCGGAACACCACCAGGAAGGTCAGGAAGATCAGCGCCGCGGTGAGCCCGAAGCTCTCGGTCAGCGTCGGCACCAGGTGCTCGGCGATCTTCGACTGGAGGATCGACTCCCCCACCACGTTGATCGTCGCCTTCGCCAGTTGCGGCGTGCGCGCCTGCTCCTCTTTCCACAGCGTCTCGAGCTGCCCGCGCATCGCGTCGAAGGCCTTCGCGTCGCCGCGCCGGGTGATGACCATCAACTGCGCCTGGCTCATCGAGGCGACGTCGATGAAGCCCCGCAGCTCCTTCTCGGTCAGCAGCAACTGCTCGAAGTCGGACGTCGCAGCCGCGAAGGCCTCCGGGTCGGCCGGGAGCGTGTCGCCCTGCCCACCGAGGTACCTCCGCATGCGCAGCAGCGTCGTCGGCCCCACCACCGAGGACACCCCGGGCTGGCTGCCGATCGCCGTCGAGTAGCGATCGAGCGCCTGCAGCACCGCCGGTTCGGTGATCGACCCCTCGGGGACCTTCACCCAGATGCGCACCGCGGCCAGCCCCGCGATGGCCTTCTCGTACGCGGCCATGTCCTTGCGCAGCGGCAGCTCGGGGTCGATGTACTCGACCGCGTCGACCTCCATGCGCATCGGGCTGATCACCCCGGGGAAGCCGAAGAGCGCGACCGCTCCCGCGATGCCCGTGACCGTCGCCCCGACCAGCAACAGCACCCGGAACCGGTAGGTGAAGCGGGGGATCGCGTCGGCGAACCGCACGTACGCCTTCCCCGCCGGGGTCAGGCCCTGGCGCGTCGGCGCGCGCAACACCCGCTGCAGCGCGGGGAAGAGCGTGAACGCGGCGAGCCACGACACCGCCAGGCCGCACGCGGTCCACACCCCCATGTCGCGGATGGGACGAATCTGCGACACGGCCAGCGCCGCGAAGCCGAGCAGCGCCGCGAACACCGACGCCGTCACCGGCAATGCCTTGTTGGCCAGCGCCTCGAGGTGATGCTGCTCGAGCGGCAGGCCTTCCGGCTGCTGAATGTACCGGGAGTGCAGGTACACCAGCGTCGCCGTCGCCGTGACGAGCACTACCAGCGGCACCAGCTCCGAGACGATGGTCAGCGAGAACCCCAGCAGGTGCCCCAGCCCCATGGCCACCGCGACCGTGACCCCCAGCGTGATGAGGATCGACAGCAGCGCGCGCCACGAGCGGTAGAGCGCGAGCACCAGCACCACCACGAAGAGACCGAACAACGGGAAGTAGCGGATCGACGACTCGCGGGTCTCGGTCTCGAGCCACTGCTCGACGTACGACTGGCCCACGCGGTGGACGACACCGAGCACCGGGTGCGGCACCGCGTCGAGCACCTGGTCGATCTCCAGCAGCTTCGCGTCGCGTTCCTTCGAGCCCGGCGCCACGAAGGTCACCGCGAGCGAGGTGTAGTGATCGCCGACCAGGCCCTGCCGGTGGAAGAGATCGGTGCCGGTGGCGAACGTTCGGTACTTCGGCACGAAGTCCGGCGCGGTCACGTCGGGCGTGGTGCGTCGGAAGATCGACAGCGCCGAGAAGGTGATGACCCCGGGCACCTTGCCCAGCCCGTCTTCCAGCGCGACCAGCTCGTGCACCGCGTCGGCGCTGTACGGATCGGCCGGCTCGAAGAGGAGCACCGACTGGCGCCCTTCCGGGAAGACCTTCTGAAACGCGCGGGTGAGGACCACGTCGGGGTCCTTCTCGACCACCAGCCGGTCGATCGCGCCGTCACTGGGGATCTGCAGCGCCAGCCAGGCCGAGGGCGGGACGAGGACCAGCCAGCAGATGATGACGAACCACCGGCGCTTGATGATCCGCGCCAGGAGCTGCTCGAGCCACGTATTCCCAGAGATCACCTGCACCGCATAGCAGACGCTCCGATCGGGAAACGCTTCTTGGCTCCCGTCGCGCTTCTCCTGCCGGACGGCGGCATCGACTCGGGCGCTCAGCTGGTTAGATTCGACGCATGCTGCCCATGGCCCGCCTCGTCGTCTCGTTCGTCGTGCTCGCTTCTGCCGTCACCCTCGCCGCCGCTCCCGTCGTCGCGCCGAAGGTCGACCACCTCGCGCTGGTGTTCTGCGCGCCGGCATACCCGGGAACGACTGAAGAGGCGCAGCCGCGCATGGATGAGATCGCGGCTTCGCTGGCCGAGAGCTCCGGCTGGCCGAAGGAGCGGCTCTCGGCCACCTACTTCCCCCAGGAGAAGGCTGGCCTGGCGCGCCTGGCCACTGACGATGCGGCGCTCGCCCTGGTGCCGCTGCCGTTCTTCCTCGCGCACGAAGCCGAGCTCAAGCTCACCCCGCGGCTGGCGGTGGTGCAGAAGGGCCTCGAGGCGACGCAGTCGTGGGTGCTCGTCGCCAAGAAGGGCGCGGTGAAGACCCCCGTCGATCTCGAGGGCTGGCAGGTGTTCTCCACCGCGGGCTACGCACCGGCCTTCGTCACCCGCACTGCGCTCGCCGGCTACGCACTGCCGGCCTCGGTCAAGGTGAACGCCGGCGGACAGGTGCTCTCGGCGCTGCGCAAGGCGGCCGCGGGCACCGAGAAGCTCGCGGTGCTGCTCGATGCCGAGCAGGCGGCGTCGCTCGCGTCGTTGCCTTTCGGCGCCGAGCTCGAGGTGCTGCACACCGGGCCGAAGGTGCCGGTGGCGGTGGTGGCGACCGTCGGTACGCGGCTCAGTGCCGGCGACTGGAAGTCCGTGGCCGGCGCCTTCACCAGGCTGGCGACGACGCCGCACGGGACGACGGCGCTGGAAGGCGTTCGCCTGACGGGCTTCGTGGCGCTCGATGAGGCCGCGCTGGCCGCCGCGAAGAAGACGTTCGCCGGGACCCCGAAGTGAAGGGCCCCCTCACCCCGACCCGCGTGGCGTGGGCCGGGCTCGCCTTCGCGTTGACCGCGTGTCCTCCGGTGCACGTGTTGACCGCCGACGTCGTCTCGAAGGACGAGGCGACCCTCGCCCTCGGTCAGGCCGAGGAGGCCTTCGCGCACCGACCCGACACCGCCGAGGTTCGCCGCGCGGTGACGCTCTTTCAGTCCGTCGCGCTGTCGGACGTCTCGCGCATCGAGGGTCCGGTGGGGGTGATCCGCAGCGTCGTCTGGCTCCTCGAACACGGCGTCAAGGAAGACAAGGAGCCGCTCATCGCGACGATGCTCGCGGCGGGAGAGCAGTGCCAGCAGCGGGCTCCGGGAACGCCTTCGTGCGACTACTGGCAGGCCGCCGGTCGCGGACTGGGCGCCCGCGAACACCCGACGACGGGTCTGGGCGAGCTCAAGCCGATCATCGAGCTGCTCCGCCGCGCGCAGGCGGCACAACCGGCCCTGGAAGAAGGTGGGCCATCGCGGGCCCTCGCGTTGTTGCTGCTGCGCGCGCCGGGCTGGCCGGTGGGGCCGGGAGATGCCGATGCCGGTCTCGCCGAGGCGAAGAAGGCGCTGGAGCTCGCCCCCACGCACCCGCTCAACCAGCTCGCCGTCGCCGAAGGGCTCGCCGCGACTGGTGACGTCGAAGGGGCGAAGGCCGCGTACGCGCACGCCAAGGTGCTCGGTCAGCAGCGCCTCGCCAGCGGAGATCCTGACGGGGCTGGCTGGGCCGCCCAGGCCGAGGCCGCGCTCCAGAAGTTGTGACCTGGCTCGACCCCGCGGTTCAGGGGTCTTCGACCATCGTCGAGTCGGGCCCGGGCTCTCCGGCTTCGTCCTTCGGCTCAAACGCGTCGACCGCGGTGGTGCGCACGTTGCCGGGACGGGTGGTCGCCGGTCCGCGGTCGCGTGGGACGAAGGCCGGCACCACCTCGGTGCGGC
>JBBRUE010000499.1:0-5713 GCA_038248085.1 Myxococcales bacterium
CCTCGGGGCGCGGCCTCGACCGGGGGTGGCAACGGAGGGGGATCGACCCAAGGCACGGGCGTCGGCTCAGGCGCCGGGGCCGGGGCCGGCTGGAACGGAACGTCCGGCTCCGGCGCGACCGCCTGGGGTGGCGGTTGGAAGGCAACCACCTCGGGCGGCGGGGCGACCCGCTCGGGGTCAGGCGCGACGACGGCGGCCGGCGCCACCCAGTCGACCGCGGGCTGGGTCATTTGCACCGCACTGGGTGCCGGTCGCATCACCTGCCCGGTCGCGTCGGCCGGAACGAGGGCGTCGGCGAGGAGCCGCTCCTGCCGGGCGTAATACTCGGCGAGTACGCGTCGCACGGCGCCGGGCGCGAGGCTGTCGTCCCAGGTCGGCACCTCGTCCAGCAGCCACCGGACATGCGCCAAATCTGCCTCGATCAGCGGAGTTGCCCGCGCCGTCAGGGCGCTGCCGCACAACACGCAGAACCGGCCCACGGGACGCTCTCGGTTGCAGGGCTCGCAGAACATGAGGTGCCGCGCACTCCACCACCCATTCCACGCGTAAGCACTTGATCCGAACGGGAGTTGGGGCGACCTGCGCAATCGGCTGCCCAATCGCGCAGAGAAACTGGCGCAGCGGAGCCGAGAAGAACAGACTTCAGGACCGTGGTGCAGCGCTTGCTACGGATCACACCCATGGCCTCCCCCGCGATACAGCTGGCGCCTCGCCCCCGGGTGCTCCTGGCAGAAGACGAGAACGTCACGCGCCGACTGCTGGAAGCCCAGATGACGCGCTTCGGGTTCGAAGTCATCTCGGTCGCCGACGGCCTCAAGGCCTGGGACGTGCTGCAGTCGCCGGAGTCACCCTCGTTGGTGGTGCTCGACTGGAACATGCCGGGGCTCGACGGCCCCGACGTGTGCCGCAAGCTCCGCGAGAGCCCGCGGGCCGGCTATGCGTACATGCTGCTGGTCACCGCCCGCAACGCCAAGAGCGACGTGGTGCAGGGCCTCTCGGCGGGTGCCGACGACTTCATCTCCAAGCCGGTCGATCCCGACGAGCTCCACGCGCGGCTGCGCACCGGCGAGCGCATCGTTCGCCTCGAGCAGACGCTGGCCGCTCAGGTCAAGGAACTCCAGGCGGCCGCCGAGCACGTGCGCGAACTGCAGGGGATGATCCCCATCTGCATGCACTGCAAGCGCATCCGCAACGAGACGCAGATCTGGGAAAAGGTCGAGACCTACATCGAGCACCGCTCGGGGGCGAAGTTCAGCCACGCCCTGTGCGCCGAGTGCCTCGAGGCGCACTACCCCGACACCGAACCCGAGTGACGTCAGCGGTGACGGTTGGGTGACAGTCACCGGGTGAGGGTAGCGCCTCATGTTCGGCACCCTCGGTTCCCTCTTCCGTTTTCTGCTCGGCGGCCTCGTCCTCGCGGTGGGCAGCCTGCTGGTCATCGTGGTGCTGCTGCTGCTGCTCCCCTTCCGGGTGGCGCGGATCAAGGTCTCGAACTTCTACGGAAAGACCGTCGGCCGGAGCATCACCTTCCTGGCGGGCGTGACGCCGAAGGTCGACCACCGCGATCGAATCGACGGCGCGATGCCGGCGATCTACGTCTCGAACCACACCTCGACGCTCGACGCCTTCATCGGCATCTGGCTGTGCCCCTATGGCGGCTGTGGCGTGCTCAAGAAGGAAGTGGTGCGCGTGCCCTTCTTCGGGTGGCTGGCCCTGCTCTCCGGCCACCTGCTGATCGATCGCTTCAACAAGGAGCGCGCGGTCGAGGCCCTCAAGGACACCGCGACCCTGGTGAAGAAGAACCGCCTCGGCATCTGGATCATGCCCGAGGGCACGCGGAGCCGGGACGGCCGCCTCCAGCCCTTCAAGAAGGGCTTCGTGCACATGGCCATCGCGACCGGCTTCCCGGTGGTGCCGGTGATCGTCCACGGCGCACACAAGAACTGGGAGAAGGGCACCTTCCGCTTCGTGCCGATGACCATCGACATCGAGGTGCTGCCGCCGATCGACACCTCGAAGTGGACGGAGGCGACGGCCGGGGCACACGCCGACGAGGTGCACGCGCTCTTCGCCGGCGAGCTGCGCGACGACCAGAAGCCGCTCGCGGGGCTGGCCCGGGCCGCCTGAGCGTCAGGCGCCGCGGAGCGTGAAGGTCACCGCCTCGTTCCCGAGGAGCACGAGGTCTCCGCTCTCGAGCTCGCGGTTGCTGATGCGCTCTTCGTTGAACCAGGTGCCATTCGAGGAGCCGAGATCCTCGAGGTAGTAGGTCACGCCCTTGCGGGTGATGGCCACGTGTTCCCGGGAAACGCGCGGGGAGTCGATCACCAGGTCGCAGTGCGGGCCGCGGCCGATGATGAAGCGCTCTGCGGTGACCTGCACCGGCGCTTCGCCCTCACGCTCGAGGTAGAGCGAGATGGGCACCGAGCGCACCACCACCGTGCTGTCCGAGGGGGACTCGACCTCCGTCTCGCCGGTGTTGCCGTCGAACGCGGCTTCGTCGTCGGGTGGCAGCTTCGCCGGCGGCGTCTCGTCGGTGGGCGCCGCGCCCAGCTCCGAGGCGGGCGTCTCGTCGTCGGGCACCTCGGCCTCGTCCTCGTCCTCCGGAGCCGGGGCCGCTGCTTCTTCCTCCGCTCGTACTTCCTCCTCTTCGTCTTCGTCTTCGGCTTCGTCGACCCGCACGAACGCCGGCCAGGGCTTCGTCAGCTTCTCGAGGTCCGCGGCGATCTCCACCATGCGGGCGACCGCGGCGAGCTGCTCACCCGAGGCAGCGCTCACCGGCGCGGCGGCCGGGGCGTCTTCGATGCGAGGGAGCGGGCGCAACGACGGCGGCGCGACGGGGGCCACGACGACCGGAGGAACCACGGCCGCGATCTCGGGGGGGACGACCGGCGGCGACGGCACTTCCGGGGCCGGCTCGACGGACGGAAGCGGAACAGGGGGCGCCACGACGGCCGCCGGGGCGAGGGACCCCGGCAGCACGTACCCGTTGATGCGCAGCCACGCGAAGACGGCCTGGTTCACCAGGGCCTGGGGCTCGACCGCCATGTCCTTCGACATGGCCTCGAGGGCGAGCTGCAGGTGGGGGGCGATGGTGACGGTGCTCATCCTCAGCTCCCCCTCAGGTTGTCCTGCCAGGGGGACTTCAACTTGGCATCGAGGAGCCAATAGAAGAGCGCCTGCATTTCGGCGTACTGCTGCTCGGCGATCGCGGCGACCGGCGGGGGAATCTCGGCCATGTCGGTCCCTTCCCACTCGAACGAGGGCACGCCGTGCTGCTGGGCGTTGCGGCCCTTGAAGGCGCGTTGATCGCGCGAGCGCCACAGCCGCTGCTGCGCCATGCCCGCGGCCTTCCCGAACGTGGCGGGGAGCGCCAGCTTGTGGGGCATGGCCACCTCGCCCAGCCCGGTAGCCCAGCACAGCCAGCTCAGCGCCACCCAGTCGGCCCGGGCGAGCTTGAGCAGCGTCGGCAGGTCGGCGCCCTTCACCGCGGGCACCTCGTCGAACTCCACCGTCTGGACGTCGCCGTCGTCGTCCTCGAGCTCGACCTCCCCGGCCTCGAGGGCCACCGGGCCGTCCGGCAGCAACTTCGAGAGATCGGGCGGCACCGCGGGGTTGGCCGGCGTCAGCTTCACCAGGAGCGCCTCGCGCGCGAGGTGCAACCGGCTGGCGTACTTGCGCACCAGCGACTGGATCTCCTCCAACGTGCGCCCGGTCTCCGAGGGGACGTCGTCGAAGGTCGTCTCGGGCGGCTCCCCGGCGGGGGTGAAGCTCCACGAGGGAAAGAGGCCCCGCAGGTAGACGAGGAGAAACTCGGCCTGGTCGGGTGACTCGGCCGCCAGCTCGTTGGCGTCGCGCTCGGACTGATCGTGCAACCCGAGGCTCATGAGGACCAGCGCGCGGGTGAAGAGGAACTCGCTGCGATCGGGGGCGAGGAGCAGCGCGGCGTTGGTGAAGTCGAGGGCGGCGCGGCTCTGGAACGCCTGGTCGAGCGCGATGGCGATCTTGTTGAGGAGGATCGCCGGGTGCGCGCCCTCGATCAACTCGTAGCCGAGCCAGTTCGTCGGGCGATCGACCTCCATCGCCAGCGTGGTGGCCACCTCGTCGCGCACCGGCCGGGCCACGCGCGCCAGCAGCGCCCGGAAGCCCGTGGGATCCCGGGTGATGCCGGCCGCGCGGCCCCAGGTGACGAGCGCCTCGACGTACTTCTCCTCCCCCTCGAGCTGCCGGGCGAGCGTGCCGTAGTCGACCGCAGAGTCGTTGGAATACGCGGGGAGCTGGCTGACCTCGAGCGAGCGGGTGTCGCCGTAGTCGAAGTGGCGCAGCGCGGCGCCCTCCGCGTCGCACAGCTCCCAGGGGCCGACGCGCCGCCCCTCTTCGTACGCGCCGCGCTCGAGGACCACCGCGGGGTCGGCAAAGGGGCTCTCGCCCTGCACGAAGATCGTCGCCTTCCCGTGGCGCTCGTCGCCGACGTAGTGCACGTCTTCCTTGAGCTCGCCCTCGCGGGTCCACACCTTCCAGCGGCCGACCTTCTGCTGCGTCTCGCCCTCGGCGTCGCCGCGGTGCCACTCGTCTTTCGGCTCGACGTACTCGGCGCCCTCGTCGACGCCGGGCGGCTTGAGCGGGTACGGCTCGCCGGTGGTGGGCAGCACGCGCTCGTCTTCGCGGTTGAAGTGGCGGATAGCGACGACGCGCCCGCGCACGTAGTCCATCTCGCTGCGCCACACGGCCTCGCTGATGCCCTCGGCGCGCGTGTTCTCGGTCGTCTCGGAGTCGGTGGAGAACCAGCGCCGGGTGCCCTGGAGCTGGCCCTTCTCGAAGGCGCCGTCCTGGCTCACCTCGCCGCTCTCGTGGAAGCGCTTGAACGGGCCGTGGGCCACGTCCATCACCATGTGGCACTCGTTGCACCTGGTGCCGTCGGCCCGCCAGAAGACGAAGTCACCGTGCTTCTTGCCGTCGACGAGGGGCCCGAAGACCCACTCCTGGTCGGCTTCGTCCCACCACGCCTTGGCCGCTACGTCTGCAGGTCGCTTCGGTGCCTTGCTCACGGGGCCCCATTTGTAGTCGACGCGCGCGGGTCACGCACCGACGACCTGCGGGCTGGGTCGTGCTTGCGCAGCACGTCGGAGCTCGAGCGCCGCCTCGGTGGCCCCAGCGACTTCGCGGTCGTCACCAGTCACGCCGGCCGAGGTGTGACGGTCAGCGCGCTCCGGTCCACCCGGTGGGCCATGCGACACGAGTTCCGGCAGCCCGCTCCACTCACGTTGGTTCGTTGGTGTCCACGATGCCTCTGCCCAACCCCGACTCCGTCGAGGGCGCGCTGGCCTGCACGGAATGGCGGCTCGGCAACGCGCGTGAGGCGTCCGGGTTCTTGATGTCCGTCCGGTTCTCCGTCGCCGGGACTGACGGCGGGGTGCGGAAGGTGGTGTTCACCGACACCAACACGGCCGCGCAGCCGAAGGAGCACCGCTTCGAGCTCCAGGGCTTCACCGCCCCGGAGTTCCTGCAGGCGCGCGCCGCGGGGCGGCGCCGCTTCATCAACGACGACACGGCGAACGTCGCCGCTGCCAGGGACAACGTGGACGCGCTGCTGAAGCTCGGCGCGCGGGCTGCGGCGCGGGTGCGGCTCGAGGAGGCGCTCTCGAAAGCGGGCGCGTCGTCGTCGCGCTGGTTTGTCCAGGGGCTCCAGCGGCAAGCGGTCGAGCTCGCCGACGAC
>JBBRUE010000500.1:0-5712 GCA_038248085.1 Myxococcales bacterium
GTCTTCCAGTCGTTCGAGCTGTTCCCGCACCTCACCGCGATCCAGAACTGCATGCTCGCCCCAGTGCAGGTGAAGGGCGAGTCACCGGCCGGGGCGCAGAAGCGTGCCCGGGAGCTGCTGTGCCAGCTCGGCCTCGAGCAGCGACTCGACGCCTTCCCCGAGCAGCTGTCCGGGGGGCAGAAGCAGCGGGTGGCGATCGCCCGGGCGCTGGCGATGGAGCCGCGGGTGCTCCTCTACGACGAGCCGACGAGCGCGCTCGACCCGTCGATGAAGAACGAGGTGCTGCAGACGCTGAAGCGCGTCGACGCCTCCGGGGTGACGCAGGTGGTGGTGACGCACGATCTCCAGCTCGCGCGCGGGGTGGAGCACGTGTGCATTCTCGACCACGGGGTGGTCATCGAGAGCGGCCCGCCCGAGCAGGTGTTGAAGAACCCGTCGCACGAGAGCACGCGCACCCTGCTCTCGGCGTGGGCCCAGCACGACGCCGGCTAGAGCGCGGGCGCCTTCCAGGCCGGCCCGCCATCGGTCGGCTTCGAGAAGTGCAGCGCCACCTTGCCCAGCCCGTGGCGCTCGTAGAAGCGGTGCGCGGCGAGGCGCTCGGTGGCCGAGTCGAGCTCGAGGAACTTGCACCCCGCTGCCCGCGCGCGCTCGTCGAGGAAGGCGAGCAGCTTTTCGCCGTAGCCCTGGCTGCGGTGCTTCTCGGAGGTGACGAGATCGTCGACGTAGAGAATCGGACCGGTGGCGAAGGTCTCGATCAGCCGGAAGCCGGCGACGGCGCGCACCTCGGGGTCCCACAGCGCGGCCAGCCCGTAGCCCTGGGCGGCCATCCGGTGGAGATCGTCGAGGAACTTCTCCTCGACCAGCGCGGGGCGGAGTTCGTGGAGCACCTCGAAACAGGCGAGGCGCTCTTCGTTGGTGGTGGCGAGGTCGAGTCTCAAGGGACCCCTTCTACTCGCGCCTTGGGTGGCAGACGGGCGCAGAAGCTGGCAAGTCGTGCGAATGCGCGCTGCCCTGTCGATCCTCGTCCTCGTTCTCGCCGCCTGCGGCAACCCCTCCGTCATCGACGGCAAGTACTACAAGAACAGCTGCAGCCTGCCGAGCGACTGCGTGGCGGTCTTCTTCGGAGACCAGTGCGGGGTGTGCGACTGCGGGAACGCGGCGATCAACGCGTCCGACAAGGTGACCTACGACGCCGACCGTTCGGCGGCGATCGCCACCTGCGGCCCGCGCCCGGCCGTGGCCTGCGCGCCGTGCCAGGCTCGCCAGCTCACCTGCACCGCGGGTGTTTGCGGCATCCAGTGATTCACCGTTGGCCGACGCCGCTCCACGAGGGGCGGTTGGTGCGCCGCTACGAGCGCTTCATCGCAGAGATCCAGCTCGGGGGGCGGCTGGTTCGCGCCCACTGCGTGAACCCCGGCCGCATGGAGGGGATGGTCGTGCCCGGCGCGCGGGTGTGGGTGAGTGAAGCGCCGGGCCGGCACCTCCCGTGGACGTGGGAGCTGGTCGAGCTCGACGGCCGGCTGGTGGGGGCGAACACCACGCTCCCCAACCGGCTGGTGGGCGAGGTCTTGAAGCGGGGCCTGTTGCCGGGGCTCGACGACGCGACCGCGATTCACGCCGAGCGTGTCTTCGGCCGCGGTCACCGCGTCGACTTCCTGCTCGAGCGGCCGCGCGGGCTCCACTACGTCGAGGTGAAGAACTGCCACCTCGTGTACCCCGACGGTTGCGGCTACTTCCCCGACTCGGTCAGCGAGCGCGCCACCGGGCACGTCGAGGCGTTGACCCGGCTGGTGAAGAAGGGCATCGCGGCGACCGTGCTCTTCACGCTGCAGCGCGACGACGCCCAGGGGCTGCGGCCCAGCGAACTCCATGATCCCCGCTTCGCCTCGGCGATGCGCAGCGCCGTCCGGGCTGGACTGACCGCGCGCGCGGTGCGGCTGGTGCCGACGCTGGAGGGCATTCGCTTCGACGGAGAGGTGCCGGTGGACGTGGCGCGCCACGCGCTGGCCCCGGTGCGTGCCTGGTCGGCAGTGCTCGACGCCACCAGCGGGTGGCAGCGCAAGGACGGAAGGTGGGCGGGGCGCTCGCTCCCGGCTGCAAAAACGAAAACGCCCACGGGGTGAGCGTGGGCGTCGGTGCAGCACGAGGCCGGGTGGACTTCAGCCTTCGTTGGTGACCGCGAGGCCGGGCGCCATCGGGAAGCCCCACGCCTTGATGATCTCGATGGGGTCGGCGAACTTCATGCCGTCCTTCTGCTGCTTGCAAAGGCGGCCGGACATGCCGACATAGGTGACCACGCCGGCCTCCATGTGGATGTGGCCGTTGAAGAGCATCTGCTTGCCGCGGGCGAGCGACGCGGTGGTGAGGATGAGGCCCGGGTCGGCGTTCGAGCGACGGGCCGCGGGCACGGCGTGCAGCGAGCCGTCGGCGAGGATGGCGAAGTTCGAGGCGTACTTCTGACCGCCGGGGCCGCGCGCGAAGGTGTCGGAGTGGCTGGCCTCGTCGTACAGCTCGGTGATGCGGCCGTTGCCCTTCATCGAGGCCTTCTCGTAGGTGGCCTCGTCGTTCTTCACGCCGGTGATGACGTTGAAGGTCTGGACGGTCTCCATGTCGGCCTTGATCTTCGCCGGGGTCAGCTCGGTGTGGCTGAAGGCGAGGGAGTCCTTCGCGTGGGACTCCTGGGAGTAGGGGTTGAACTTGCCGTCCAGGGTGAGCTCGGGCTCGCCGTGCGAGGTGTCGTAGACCGGGTCGGGCTTGAGCTCGCGCACGTCGTACGCCGTGGCGCCGCCCTTGATGGCGTTGTTGACGACGTTCTTCACCGCGTCGGGGATCTTCGAGCCGCCGAAGCTCTTGGTGTCGGTGCCGACGGTCAGCAGCTTGGTGCTCTCGACGCTCAGCTTGGAGGCCGACATCGAGACCGTGCGGTTGTTCGAGGCGGCCTGGCGGCGCAGCCCGTCGATCTCGCCCAGCTTGGTCTGGAGCTTCTTCTTCGCGTCGGGCGCCATCATCCCGGCGAACTTGTCTGCCTCGCTCTTGATCGCAGCCTGCTCGTCCTTGGAGATCGACCCAACCGACTCGAGGATGGTGTCCACGTCCTTCGCGTCGATCTTCCGGTCCGCCGTCACCCGCTGAAATGCGCTCTTCACGTCTCCAACCGACATGTGTGCCTCCTCAAAGGGGAACTGGGGAAAGTGGGCAAGACTAGATGAATTCAGGGGACTTCTGCCACCGCGGGGCGATGTGGGTGTTGTCGGCAGATGTGCGCACGAAGTTGCTACTCACCCATGATTTTGACGATCACCCGCTTGCGACGCTGGCCATCGAACTCGGCGTAGAAGACCTGCTGCCAGGTGCCCAGGTCGAGCTGGCCCTTGGTGACGGGTACGATCACCTGGTGGTGCACCAGCATCGACTTGAGGTGGGCGTCGGCGTTGTCTTCGCCGGTCTGGTGGTGGCGGTACTCGGGCTTGGCGGGCGCGAGGTGTTCGAGCCAGCCCCAGATGTCTTCGAAGAGGCCCTCTTCGTTGTCGTTGACGAAGACGCCGGCGGTGATGTGCATCGCCGAGACGAGGGCCATGCCTTCCTTGATGCCGCTCTTCTTCACCAGCTGGGAGACGGTGTCGGTGATGCGAACCAGCTCGCGGCGCTGCTGCGTCTCGAACCAGAGGTATTCCGTGAGGGTCTTCATCGCGCGCGGTAGCGTAGCCAACCCATGACACCCACGCCGATGAATGCCCCGTCCGTGCAGCCCAGCGCCCTGCCCCTCGTCGCGTTGATTCTCGGGGTGATCGGGTTCTGCTTTCCGCCCCTGTTCCTGGTGGCGATCATCCTGGCCATCGTCTCGCTGGTGAAGAGCGGAGAGCCGGCCTTCGCGGCGCGCAAGACGCTGGCGATCATCACCCTCGCGCTGAGCGTGATCTACGTGCCCATCGTCGGCATCCTCGCGGCGATCGCCATTCCCAACTTCATCAAGTTCCAGGCGCGCTCGAAGCAGAGCGAGTGCAAGTCGAACCTGAAGATGGCCTTCATGATGGAGAAGGCGTTCCAGGCCGAGAAGGACGCCTTCAGCAACTCGCCCGAAGAGGTCGGGTTCAAGCCGGAGGCGAGGAACCGCTACCTGTACGCCTTCACCCTCGAGAACCAGGTCCCGGCGACGCTGTCGACCACGTCGACCGAACAGCTGCTCGCGGCGATCCCCGGGGCGCTGCGCGAGAACCTCGGGGTCCATGGCACCTGCCCTGACTGCTCGTTCACCCTGGCGTGCGCCGGCAACGTCGACAACGACGCCACCATCGACGTGTGGAGCATCTCCTCGGAGCCCCGGGTGATCCGCGGCGAGCCGGTGCCCGCCGGCCAGCCCTTCAACGAAGTCAGCGACATCACCGACTAGCCGAAGAGAAGAGAAATTTCGGGGTGATGGAGCGGGTGGTACCGTCTCGCACCTCGGTTCCCCATGGCAGAGAAGGACACCTCAGCGATCGCCACGAAGATCACCGGCCCGGAGCTCCGGCTGGTCGATCGACGTGCGTTCGTCGGGTTCCCGGAGCTGAAGCTGGCCCCGGGCGTGGTGGTGACCGACTTCGCGCTGCAGATCCCCGACGTCACCTTCCCCTTGAACCTCTCGGGCGGGGCGTCGAAGTACCAGAAGAAGAAGCTCGACTTCGGCTTCCTCGAGCTGGCGATCGACGCGGAGGTGATCCAGCGCGAGGTGCGCGCCATCTCCGCCAAGCTGCCCGAGCTCGACGACGTGAAGCTCCACTTCCGCCCGGGGCACCTCGAGGTGCAGGCGCGGCTCCGCGGGCCCGAGCGCACGCCGGTCACCTTCAAGGTGGCCTTCGACGGCGATGGCGAGCGGCTGGCGGTCTACCTCTACGACGTCCGGCTCTACTCGTTCTCCACCACCCCGGCGGCGCGGCTGGGGGCGATCATCAGCGAGGCGGTGCGCGAGCTGGGCGTGCTGCCCGAGGTCGAACGGCGCGGGGCGAGCGGCTTCACCACGCGGGTGTTGCCGCAGCTGGTCGAGCTGGCGGCCGTGGGGCGTGGCTACAAGATGCCGGCCCTCGACCAGGCGCGCCTCGCCGAGGCCACGGTGTCTTCGAAGGGCCTGCGGCTCAAGTTCAGCTCTGGCGGCTTGCCGCCCCCGGGGGCTCCTGACGAGGAGCTGCTGCTGGCGCTCGAGGGCGCGCGGGCCTTCGCCGACGCGGAAGAGCTGCTCGCGCAGAACAAATTGGCCCAGGCGCGCGAGGCCTACCTCCGGCTGGGCGACGCCAACGAGGCGCACCCCTTCGCCGTCGAGCGGCTGCTCACGCTGTTGGTTGCCGATCTCCAGGCCCACGAGCTGGCCCTCGACATCGCCGCGTCGCTCCAGCGCCGCCGCGAGAAGAGCGCGACCGCGCTGTGGGCCGAGGCCGTGGTGCGCGAGCGTCGCGGCGAGTTCGCCCGCGCCTCCGAGCGCTACCTCGCGCTGTGCAGCCTCTCGCGGAAGAACCAGGAGGAGGCGGGCGCCTTCTTCGCCGCCGAGGCCGCGGCCCGCTCGTCGCGCGACAACTCGCCGCAGATGGCGGTCAAGGCGCTGCACGAGCTGCTGGGGCTCAAGCCGGATCACCTCCCGTCGCTCAAGGCGCTCGCGCGCGCCTCCGACCAGGCGAAAGACCGGGCCGGCGCCATTCGCGCGTACCGTCGCCTCGCCGCGCTGGCCCGCGACGCCGCCGA
>JBBRUE010000501.1:0-5704 GCA_038248085.1 Myxococcales bacterium
CTCGATCACCAAGCGCTTTGCTCCTGGCGCTGGCAACATCGCAGTTCCGGCCCTCACGGATCCGGGTCGCATCGCGCAGATGATCGCGAACGCCCCTGCGGCGATCGCCTCGGCGGTCGGCGCGGCGACGGGCGCGGTTGGCTCGGCGGCGGCTGCGGCCACCGGCGGGGCGAGTGGCACCTCGGGCTCGTCTGGTACGGGCGCGACCAACGCGAGCGGCCCGAGCGGCGCTGGCTCGTCGGACAAGGCTCCGAACCCGGAGAACTACGACATGGAGTCCATCAAGGGCCAGGCGGCGTACAACAAGGACATGCTGAAGTTCCAGCAGGCGCTCCAGAACATGCAGAACTACTTCAAGAGCCTCTCGGACATCCTGGCGGGCCAGAAGGACACGATGAACAAGCTGTCCGGCAACCTGCGCTAAGCAATTCTGAATCTCGAAGTTCGACTGGCCGGGGCCTCACAGCCTCGGCCAGTTTTTTTGTTGGTGCCCCGATGCGGCAGGTGTGTTCGACTTCGGGCGTTTTTCGAACCTGACTCAACGGAGAAACCGGAAAGCCATGAGCGAGAAGAAGGCAGAGACGACGGAGAAGGCGGACGGACTTGAAGTCGCCTCCGAGGTGACGCCGGGCTGGGAGAAGCTCCTCTACACCCCTGAGCGCAAGGCCCAGGTCGAAGCGGGAGAGATGAATCTCCGCGACTACCACGCGATCAGCGGTCCCGAGATGCTCCAGATGGCGCTCATCGGGTTCCGAATGTACGAGCAGGGCAAGTACACCGAGGCGAAGACGATTTTCTCGGGGCTCATCCAGCTCGAGCCGACCGAGGCCTACTACTTCACGGCCCTCGGCGCGGTGTACCTCGCGCAGGAAGAACTCGACCTGGCGCGGCAGAACTTCGATATCGCCATTCAGCTCAACCCGAAGGAGGTCGCACCCTTCGTCAATCGCGGTGAAGTGAACCTCCGGGACGGGAAGATCCTCGAGGCGGCCGAAGACTTCGCGAAGGCCGTTCAGCTCGATCCCAAGTTCGAGGATCCGCTGACCCAGCGTGCTCGGGTGCTCGCCGCTGCGGCACTCGAGATGATCGAGAACGCGCAGAAGGAAGCACCTCAGAAGCCGAAGAAGTAGTCGTCGCCTTCGATGGCCCGCTCCTCCAGTTCCAAGCCCGTCGAGATCGTCTACTACCCGAAGAAGGCCAGAGGCCCGGTTGCCCGGCGCCTGCAGACGGTCGAGACGGTAGTGACGGAGATCCACGAAGAGCCCGAGCCGCGCCCCTCTCGCAAGGGGCGGCGGACGCTGACCGACGAGACGGTCGACCCCACGGAGCAGGCCTTCGGCGAGTTGACGCGCCTGGGTCACGAGGCCTTCGAGGCGGGTCGATCCGACGAGGCGAAAGTGATCTTCGAGTCGCTGGTGGCGCTGGGGAGACGCGACCCCTTCGCCCACACCATGCTCGGCACCATCTTGCTTGGGGCGCAGGCACTCGACGCTGCCCTCGAGCAGTTCGAGGCCGCACTGGCGATCGACCCCGAAGACCTGGCCGCGCTCGTCTACCGGGGCGAGATCCGCCTCTCGAAGCGAAAGTTGAGCCGTGCCTTCGAAGATCTCGAGCGCGCTGTGAAGCTGGGGCCGGCGACGGACCCCTTCGTGGCCCGCGCGAAGAAACTGCTGACGCTGGCTCGTGCGAATCGCCCGCCGTGAGACCTTTGCGCTAACCTGCGCCGCCGATGGCTGCCCCAGGTAAAGGTTTCATCAACAAGTACTCGGACATCGTTCTCGCCCTCGTGGTGATGGCGATCATCGGGATGCTGATCGTCCCCCTACCGACGTTCCTGTTGGACATTCTGCTGACCGTCAACATCAGCCTCTCGGTCATCATCTTGTTGATGTCGCTCTACATTCCGGGCGCACTCCAGTTCAGCGTCTTCCCGACGCTGCTGCTGATCACCACGATGTACCGGTTGGCCCTGACGGTCTCGACGACCCGACTGATTCTCTCGGTGGGTGACGCCGGCGAGGTCGTCTACGCCTTTGGCAACTTCGTCGCCCGCGGCAACTTCGTGGTCGGTGGCATTGTGTTCGTGATCCTCGTGATCGTGAACTTCATCGTCATCGCCAAGGGCTCCGAGCGTGTGGCCGAAGTGGCCGCCCGATTCACGCTCGACGCCATGCCTGGCAAACAGATGTCGATCGATGCCGACCTCCGCGCCGGCTCCATCGAGATGGAGGACGGCAAGCGCAAGCGCCGCGACCTCGAGCGCGAGAGCCAACTCTTTGGCGCGATGGACGGCGCGATGAAGTTCGTCAAGGGCGACGCCATCGCCGGCATCATCATCACCGTGGTGAACATCGTCGGCGGGCTCGCGATCGGCGTGGCGCAGAAGGGCATGTCCGTGGGCGAAGCGGCGAAGAAGTACGCCCTGCTCACCATCGGCGATGGTCTGGTCGGCATGATCCCCGCCATCTTGATCTCCACGGCCGCTGGCATCATCGTGACCCGCGTCGGTGGTGCCGAAGAGGGCGCTCACCTCGGCAAGGACATCAGCACCCAGCTCATCGCCTACCCCCGGGCGATCGCGATCGCCGGCGGCATGCTCAACGTGCTCGGGCTCGTACCAGGCCTGCCGAAGGCCCCGTTTCTGCTCCTCGGCGCGGGGGCTTCGACCGGCGCGTACCTGATGTTGAAGCGCCAGAAGAAGATCGACAGCGGGGAACTCGACGCCGACGGCGAAACGAAAGAGGAGGGGGGCGAGGACGACGCGAAGGGAGCTGTCGAGCCGCAAGCCAAGGAGCCGATCAACCCCGACTCGGAACTTTTCATTCCGGTCGTGACCCCCATCGTCCTCGAGGTGTCCGACGCGCTGGTTCCATTCGTCGACTCGCGACAGGACGGCGGCAAGTTCCTCTTCGAGCTGGTTCCGTTCATGCGCGACGGCCTCTTCGTCGAACTCGGGGTTCGTTTCCCCGGCGTGCGGGCCCGCGGGAACCCGGGTCTGCCTCCGGGCGCGTACCAGATCCAGATCAACGAAGTGCCGGTGGTGACGGGGCAGGCGACGCTGGGCCACATTCTCGTCAACGACACAGTCGACCGCCTGCGCCTGATGAACATCGAGGGCTTCGACGCGGTGAACCCAGCGACGCGGCAACCCGCGGCCTGGGTTCCCGAACAGAACAAGGACATGCTCGAGGCGGCCGGGCTCACCACCTGGGACGTGCCTGGCTACATGATCCTGCATGTCGCCTCGGTGCTGCGTCGCCACGCTCGCGAGTTCGTCGGCGTGCAGGAAGTGCAGACGATGCTCGACCAACTCGAGAAGGCCTTCCCGGCGATCGTCAAAGAGGTCGTGCCGAAGGTCGTCACGGTGCTCAAGCTCACCGACATCCTCGGGCGCCTGGTCGAGGAGGAGATCTCGATTCGCGACCTCCGCGGCATCCTCCAGGCGTTGGCGGAGCAGGGGCAGCTCGAGGCGGACAGCGTGATGCTCACCGAGCACGTGCGCAGCTCGCTCAAGCGCTACGTGTCACACAAGTACGCTCGTGGGACGAACACCCTGGTGGTCTACCTGCTCGACCCGCAGATCGAAGACGCGATCCGCAGTTCGATCAAGCGCACGTCAGCGGGCACGCACCTCGCGCTCGAGCCCGACATCGCGCAGGAGATCGTCCAGGCAGTGAAGAACGAATGTGGTCATCTCCCGCCGACGGCCCAGCGGCCGGTGATCCTCACCTCGATGGACATCCGTCGCTACGTGCGCAAGTTGCTCGAGTACGAGTTCAACCCGCCGTTCTCGGTGGTGAGCTACCAGGAGCTGTCCCCTGAGCTGAACATTCAGCCGGTGGCGCGCATCAGCACCCGCTGAGTCGCTCGGCGCTCAGGCGCCGACGATCAGCAAGATGATCAACACCACGCCGAAGATCAGCACCACGCCCCCGATCGCGAGGGCGGCGAGGTGCTGCTTGTTGCTGAAGTCGATGAGCTTGCGCGGCCCCTCATCCTCCTCCTCGGCGGGCGGTTCGTCGGCCGGCTCCTCGGGCGGGGGCTCCTCGCCCGGCTCTTCGGCGGGCGGGTCATCGTCGGTCTTCCGGGCCTCGTCCTCGGCCGGGGGCTCCTCGGCGGGGGCTTCGAGTTCGGCCGCCGGCGCTTCCTCCCGTTTCACCTCGACCGAGGGAGACTCTTCTCCCTTGGTGCTGAGGGTGCCCTCGTCTTCGTCGCCGGTGCCCGACTCGAGCACGACGGGGTCTTCGCGGAGTTCGGAGGGGTCGATGAAGAGCAGGCGTACGCCGCCGATCTCCAGCTCGTCGCGGTCCTTGATCGTGGCCTTGCGAGTGCGCTTCTTGTTCAGCTTGATGCCGTTGCGGCTGCCGAGGTCTTCGACGTGGGTGCCCGACCAGTCGCGGCGCACCTTCACGTGCTTGCGAGAGACCAGGTCATCGTTGAGCACGATGTCGGCGTCGGCGGCGTCGCGCCCGAAGATGTATTCCTGGGCGTCGGCGATCTCGATGCGCTGGCCCTCGGTGGGCCCGTTCATCACGCGGAAGTAGGCGTTCTCGCCGCTCGCCGAGAGACCCTTCATCACGTCCTTGACGACCTTGCGCGAGAGGAAGCTGGTCTTGCCCGACTGGTCGTCGCTGCTGACGTCGGCGACGCGATCGAAGGTCACGTCGAACTGGGCGATGGCGATGGTGTCGCCGTTACGCAGGAGCCGCTTCTCGCCCTTGGGCAGCTTCTGGCCGTTGACCGAGGTCCCGAAGCTCGAGCCGAGGTCCTCGAGGAAGAAGAGGGTGCCATCGCGGGAGATGCGGGCGTGGTTGCGCGAGACGGCCTGCTGGGCGAGCACCACCTGGCAGGTCTGGTCGCGACCGAAGGTAATGGTCTCCTCATCGAGCAGCACCGTCTTGGTCTGATCGGTGCCGCTGCCGCTCTTCATTTTGACCGTGAGTCGGACTCCCATCGAGCGCGCGCTTCAGTCGCTGACGTACTGCTTACAGATCGCCACCTGGCTCGAGAACTCGGACTCGTTGGCGAACTTCAGGAAGTTCTTACAGGCGATGGTGGCCTTCTTCTCGTCGCTGCGGCTCTTGAAGATCTCGAAGAGGCCGTAGTGGCAGAGGGCGTACTTGCCGTCGTACTTGAGGCATCGGTTGTAGGCGCGCTCCTCGTCGTTCACGAGGCCCTTCTCGCGGGCCTGGAGTGCCACCGAGTACTCACCCTCGGGGGTCTTGGTTCCAGCGGCGCGGGCCTTCACGTCGTCCATCGCCTTGTCCTGCAGCTTGCACTTCTTCTCGGCGATGATGATGTTGTTGCGGCACTGGGGAAACTGGTCGTCGGCCTCGAGACAGCTCGAGAACGTGTCCTTGGCCTCGCACGGTTTCCCCACTTCCATGAAGGCATTGCCGAGGCCGAGCCAGGCCGCGGTGAACTTCGGGTCGAGCTGGGTGGCCTTGGTGAGCGACTCGATGGCTGACTCGTTTTCGCCTTCTTCGATGGAGATCTGGCCGAGCTGCGCCCAGGCGTCGGCGAGGTCAGGTTTGACGTGGAGGAGGGTGCGGAGCTCCTTCTGTGCCTTCTCGGACTGGTTGAGGGCCTTGAAGGCGAGGGCGAGGTTGTAGCGAGCCTCGAGGTAGTCGGGGTTCACGCGGAGGGCCCGTTGGAAGTTGTCGTGGGCTTTCCCGTACCCCTGCTCGTTCATGTAGAGCATGCC
>JBBRUE010000502.1:0-5684 GCA_038248085.1 Myxococcales bacterium
GCCCGGGACCTTCGACTTCTCCGGCACCAGCAGCTGCACCGACAGCCCCTGGCTCCGCGCGACGGTCTGTCCGCCCACGTTGGCCGACTCGCCGCCACTCCCGGTCTGGGCGCGCTCGACGTACTCCTCGCGGCGCACCAGCACCTTCTTCTCCGGCGCCTTCTCGTAGGCGGTGAGCTGCAGCACCTTGAGCTCGGGCGGGGTGGCGTTCTGCGAGGGCACCGCGGTGGAGAGCGTCAGCTCGACCTGGCTCCAGTCTTCGCCGGTTGCCTGGCGGATGGTGGCCCACGTCGAGAAGTCGACGCTGTTGCCGGGCTCGTCGGCCCGCGCCTCGTACACCGGCGTCCATGACGCGCCGCCCACGAGGTAGGTGAGGGCGAGCTCCGCGGTCTTCCCTGCGGGACACGAAGCGAGCACCTCGACGGTCCATGACTGCTTGCCCTGTGCGAGCCGCACCTGGCCGAGCTGCTGCCGGAGCTCCTCTTCCTTGAGGCGCAGCTCCTTGAGCTTGGCGTTGGTGTCGGCTGTCAGCCTGGCGGCGGCGACGCTCGAGGTCAGCGAGGCGTCGAAGGCCGACTGCCAGCTCTTTGCGTCGGGGCGCTCGGCCGCCATCTCGCGCGAGACGAGCTGCACGGCGATCTCGGTGTACTGCCGGCCCACGCGGGCCTGGGTCTGCGCCCGCTGGAGCTGGTCGCTCGCGGTCTCGATCTCCAGCTGCAGCGCCTCGAGCTGCTTCACCAGCGCCTCGGCCTTCGGGCTGAACTCCTGGTCCTGGGTCACCAGCTCGGCGCGCATGCCGTCGACCGCGCCGCCGGTGACGCGCGCCCGGAACGAGTCCTGTGCGGCAGACGGCGGAATGTGATCGAAGATCACCGGCACGCGCGCGCCACAGGCCAGCGGCGTCACCCGCGTCACCTGCGCCCGATCGGGGAACACCACCACCCGGTCCGCCGCCGAGGTCGAGGCGAGGATCGTCAGAATGAGCGCGTTCATCGCACCACCTCCTGCTGCTGCAGCTTCCAACCGCGGGGCCGCTTCACCGTGTACGTGAAGGAGAACACCTGCTTCTGCTGCGGGGGGATCGTCACCCGCCACTCGAGGCCGCCCTTCTTCGCGTCCTGGATCGCGGTCGGCTTCGACTCGATGAGCTTCGTCTCGACGTCCTTCTGGTCGGTCACCGGGAACTGGTCGGCCACGCGCACGGCCACCGGCGCGCGGTACGGGTTCGCGAGCTCGATGGTGACGGTGTACGTGCCGATCTCTTCCTTGCTGAACACGCCCTGGGTCGCCTCGACGACCTGCACGTTGCGCACGGGCTTGAGCGCGCGGTCGATGCCCAGGGGCAGGGTGAAGGCCTCGCCGGGCGACACCAGCTTGAGCCGCGCAGTGCCCGCGGGGTCGGCGCCGACGTAGAGCTGCGCCGGGCCGCCGGGGAGCACCTGCTGCGAGGGGTTCTTGAGCTCCGCGACGAGGTACGCATCGGCGGTCAGCGCGGGGAAGAGCTTGCGCTCGACCGAGACCGGCCATTGCGCCGACCAGAGCGCCACGCGCCGCGAGCCGCGCTCGGAAGGCACGGTCTCTTTCTGCAGCGAGGTGAACGAGAGGTCGTAACCGGCGGCGAGCGTCACCGGGCTGTCGGCGCCGAAGTTCGGCGGGCGCCAGGCCGGCGGCGGCGCGAGCGAAAAGGTCGAGACGGGGACCATCGCCACCGACTCGTCAACGGACTCGGACGGCGACATCGCGCTCGCCGTCACCGACTGTTGGCTGCGCATCCGGTCCGAAGCGGGTCGCTGCACCATCGGGGCCGGCGGGGGCGGGGGCGCGGCGGGCCGATTGCGGGAACTCGGCTGATCCTTCGCCTTCTCGGCGAACCCGTACGCCTCCTCCATCGGCGCATCGAGCTCGCCCTCGACGGTCTGGCCATCGAAGTCGTAGCGCCCGTCCGTGGCGGCGGCGACGTCGGGCGTCGTCACCGAGGCGGTGATGCCCAACCGCTGTAACCGCGCGCGCACCAGGTCCTCTTCGCTGCGCGCCATCGCCAACGGCCGCAGCGGGGGCGCGGGCGTCACCGGCGAGTACACCGGCGTCGGGGTGGGAATGAAACGATCGGCCACGCCGATCTTCCACGTCGAGAGCTTCGGCACCTTCACCGCGTGCGAGGGGATCGCCGTCGACAGCAGCAGCGTCGCGTTGACCCAGTCTTCGCCCGAGTTCTGCGACACCAGCCCGGCCAGCGAGAGGTTGACGGTGTTGGTGTCGGGCTGGAGCTGCAGGTCCCACGTCGGGGTCCACTGCGCGCCGTGCACCAGGTACGTGAGGGTCAGCGTGGCGGGGCCGTTGCCCGAGACCTGCGCCGTCACCTTCCACCCCGAGGTCGTCTGCGGGTTGCCCAGCTTGCGCGCCTCCTCGAGGCGCTTGGTGCGCTGCTCGCCGAGCTTCTTGATCGCCCGCTCACCCTCGCGCAGCTTCGCCTGGAGCTTGCCGAGCTGATCGGCCGAGAACTGCGCGCCCTGGGCCCAGCCACCGCTGTTGAGCTTCGGCGCCGCCTTGAGCGGATCGCCGGTGGGCGTGGTCGGGGAGAGCCGGTTGACCGCGTCGCGCTGGGCCGTGAGCGCCGCCCGCTCCTGGTTGAGGCGGTCGAGCTCCACGTCGAGCGTGTCGATCTCCGCGAGCACCTTCTTCGCGTCTTCGGTGCGCAGCTTCTCGGGCTCGATGCGCTCGATGTCGACGCGCTTGACCTCGGCGCCCTGGGCCTCGACTCGCACCGAGCTGACGTCGGCGGTGTCGCGCAACGGAGGGAACTCGAGCGCCTGGCTGCCAGTGAAGGCGACCTGCGCCGTCCGCACCACGCGGGCCTGGTCGGTGAAGACGGTGACCTGGGTGACGGGCGCGTCGAGGCCCGCGAGGGCGATGAGGAGAAGCGGTGTCATGAAGAACCCTCCGTGAGGTGCGCCCTGAGACGTCGACCGGGACAGGGCGGTTCCGAGCGGGGACAGTCGTTCGATTCGAAGAAGTTGGGTAGAGGTTTCCGTGCGGCGGGCGGTATCCTCCGCGCGGGGGACGTCTGCATGCCAACCGTCTTGTCGTCGTTCTCGGTCGCCGCGGCGGTGCCCGAGGCCGTCGCGGAGTTGGTCGCACAGCTGAAGGCGGGTGGCGCGGGCGAGCGGGTGGCTGGCGGCTTCATACAAACGAGCATCACCCACGCGCTTCCGGCGCTGACCCAGGCGCTCGCGCTCGCGCTGCCGGGGGTGCCCTTCATCGGCGCCACCTCGTGCCAGGGGCTGGGGACCGATCGGGGCGTCGCGGCCGCGGGCCCGGGGCTCTCGGCCCTGTGGTTGCTCGGCGAGGGCGTGCGCTTCCAGGTGACGACGTCGGCCTCGGGGCTGGTCCGTGACTGGGGGGCAGCCCCGGTGGGGACGCAGCGGTTCGCGCTGTTGCACGCCACGCCCGGCCACGAGGAGGGACTGCTCGAGCAGCTCGTGCCTGCGCTCGGCGCCGACACCCCGCTGATCGGCGGGACGGCGGCCGATGACGACCTGTCGGGCAAGTGGGGCGTCTTCTCCTCGGGCGGGTTCTCGACGGGGGACGGCGCGGTGCTGGCGGTCGTCGACTGGCCGGGCCGGGTCGCCGCGTCGATGCAGTCGACGGCGATGGTGACGCCGCAGCGGGGCCTGGTGACGAAGGCCTCCGGGCGGACGATCTCTGAGATCGACGGCAAGCCGGCCGCGCAGGTCTACAACGCGTGGGTGGGCGGGGCGCTCGACCGCGCGGTGCGCGAGGGGGGGTCGATCCTCAGCGACACCTCGCTCCAGCCGTTGGGGGTGTACCGGCAGCAGCGCGGCCTCGGCTCGTACGTCCTCATTCACCCCGAGTCGGTCGTCGCCGCCACTGGCGCGCTCAAGACGTTCAAACGACTGGGGGTCGGCGAAGAGGTGTGGCTGATGAAGGCCAGCCGGGCCGGGTTCATCGGCCGGCCGGCCTCGGTCGTCGAGCGGTTGATGATCGACGCCCGGCTCCCCGCCTCGCGCGTGCAGGGCGCCTACCTCGTGTACTGCGCGGGGTGCCGGTTGACGGTCAACGACGGCACTTCGTTGATGCTGGCGGGCTTCCGCGGCGCCATCGGCCACGTGCCGTTCACCACCGGCTACTTCTTCGGGGAACAGGGCTGCTCGACCGGCGGGGTGGCTGAGCACGGCAACCTGATGACCGGCGCGCTCCTGCTGGGGACCTGACGCCCCCCCGGGTCGCCTTGCATCCCACCCCCGGTTCAGCTACGGCCACCGGTCATCACCCGTCATTTCGACGCGTGTCCCGTCGGTGCGCGATTGCCCCACGCGCACCGGAGGCAGTCGTCTTCATTCAACCCGGGGTGGCAGCACCTTTCGCAGTTCCAGGACAACCCATCACATGCAGCAGAACGTCATTCAGTCGACCGGCTTTGAAGGCGATGAAGATTTCGCGTCGATGTTCGAGGCTTCCATCAAGGAGGGCGGTCGCACCGGCCTCGTGAAGGAAGGCGAAGTCATCAAGGGGACGGTCGTTCGCGTCACCGCCGAATTCGCCATCGTCGACATCGGCTACAAGTCCGAAGGCCAGGTCGCCATCTCCGAGTTCACCGGCCCCAAGGGCGAAGTGAACGTCAAGCCGGGCGATGCCGTCGAAGTGTTCCTCGAGTCTCGTGAAAACGACACCGGGATGGTCGTCCTCTCCAAGGAGAAGGCCGACAAGATGCGGATCTGGGACGAGATCTCGGCCGCCGTGAAGGACGATCAGATCATCAAGGGCATCATCGTCGGGCGCGTGAAGGGCGGCCTCCAGGTCGACATCGGCGTCAAGGCGTTCCTCCCTGGCAGCCAGGTCGACATCCGCCCGGTGCGCAACCTCGACCAGTACCTCGCGAAGGAATTCGAGTTCAAGGTCATCAAGTTCAACCAGAAGCGCGGCAACATCGTCCTCTCGCGCCGCGTGCTGCTCGAGAAGCAGCGCGAAGAGCAGAAGAAGGAGACCCTCAAGAACCTCAAGGAGGGCGCGATCATGAAGGGCCAGGTGAAGAACCTCACCGACTACGGCGCCTTCATCGACCTCGGCGGCATCGACGGCCTGCTGCACATCACCGACATGTCGTGGGGCCGCGTCGGCCACCCGTCCGAGATGTTCAACGTGGGTGACGAGGTCAAGGTCGTCGTCCTCAAGTTCGACCCCGCGCAGGAGCGCGTCAGCCTCGGTCTGAAGCAGATCCAGGAAGACCCGTGGCACCGCGCCGACGAGAAGTACCCGGTCGGCACGCGCGTCAAGGGCAAGGTCGTCAGCCTCACGGACTACGGCGCATTCATCGAGCTCGAGCAGGGCGTCGAGGGCCTGGTGCACGTCAGCGAGATGACGTGGAACAAGCGCGTCAAGCACCCCAGCAAGCTGCTGGAAGTCGGCCAGGAGGTCGAGGCGGTCGTCCTCGACATCGATCCCAAGGCCAAGCGCATCGCGCTCGGCATGAAGCAGATCGAGCAGAACCCCTGGACAGTGCTCGAGGACAAGTACCCGATCGGCTCGGTCATCAAGGGCATCGTGCGTAACGTCACCAACTTCGACGTGTTCGTCGGCATCGAAGACAGCGTCGTCGTCGGAGCGCAAGGTGCGCCAATAGGCTGTCGCGTGGTCCCAGTGGGCGCCCGAGGGCGACATCGGCC